>JAPVVG010000137.1 GCA_028571455.1 Desulfobacteraceae bacterium
ACACCACGTTTTCACTCACGCTTTCAACCCGTATGCTCTTAAAAACGATGGTCCTTCTATCCAGAGGTTGGTTGAAAAAGAGGAAATCGAGAGGGTTATTTGCTTCGGCGATGATCCTGAAATGACACTACTTGGTATATGCAGAAGAAACAATATTCCTTTGGCTATTTGGCACCTTGACGCTCCTTATCAGTACTTTTTCCCGGAATATTGCCGGCATTATCGTAATATATACCATTTCTGTATGGATTTGTATTATGTTGAGCTCTTGAAGAAAGCTGGTTATGAGAACGTAGCGTACTTGCCTCTGGGGACGACACCAACCATTTTCAGGCCGATGGGGAAAAACAGGGAAGATTTCAGGGCTGAAGTTGGAATGGTGGCAAATCTGGCCATTAGAAAGACCCATCATTTCTGGGAGGGGATTATGAAGAACTGGAAAGGAAAAAACGAAGACGATAAATTGTATGAGGTGATCAAAGAGTTGATTGTGATCGCCTCCAATGTGGGAATCGATTTTATTAAAACTATTAAGTTATTGGAAAGAAGAGGGTTAGATTTTCATCTGATATTACACATTATTAAGTTCATCGAGAATATGGCCGGTATTGAGCGGCGGAAAAGGCCGGCGTTGGCCCTCCGAGATCTCGTTGACTTGAAAGTTGTGGGGGAGGATTGGGAGTTTACAGGGATTTATCCACATCAGATCCATCCAAGAATCGGGTACTACGACGAACTCCCGATTTTCTACAGCTCGTTGATCATTAATCTCAATGCGTCCCAGCCGCAAGTAAAGAAGGGCCTCAATCAAAGATTTTTTGATGTACCCGCATGTGGTGGATTCCTTATCTCAGACTGGAATGATGAAATACCAAACCTTTTTATTCCAGGAGAGGAAATTGTGATTTACAATGACATCAGAGAGCTTCCTGAAATCGTACGGTATTACCTTGACCGAGATAAAGAGAGGGAAGCCATAGCACAAGCTGCAAGAGCAAGAGTCCTGGCTCATCACACCATGAAGAGTCGTATGGAAACACTCATGCACGTTTTGCAACAAAGATAACCTTATCCCACCAACGTGGTTTATTTGATAGAATGCTCTGTTTTCCCGGTACTGTCTGTAGGGCTGGATAAAGTTAAGGAATTATTTTTGCGGTATGATTTACTGGATGACCAGGTAAGATTTTTAAAAGGTTGGTTTAAGGATACGCTCCCGGAAGCTCAAATTGAGCAGCTATCAATACTTCGTTTGGATGGTGATCTCTATGAATCCACCATGGATGCATTCAGGGCATTATATGACAAGGTTTCCATCGGAGGGTTTGTTATTATTGATGACTACAATGCACTTGAAGTGTGCAAAATGGCGGTTCATGATTTTAGGAAAGAAAAGCACATTGATGATGAAATTATCAAAATAGATAATACAAGTGTGTATTGGGTAAAATCAAAACATTAGTGGATGTTCCGGATCCTGATGGATAAAAAAATGGGTAAGAAAAAGCAGCAAATTTCCCTTTGCATGATTGTGAAAGACGAAGAATCATCACTTGGGCGATGTCTGGAGAGCATAAAAGATGAGGTCGATGAGATCATCATTGTGGATACCGGTTCCCGGGACAGGACGGTTGAGATTGCAAGGCAATATACAGACAAAATTTATTTTCACCCATGGGAGAATAGTTTCAGTAAAGCCAGGAATTATTCACTGAAATATGCCACAAGTGATTGGATATTTATCTTGGACGCTGATGAGGAACTGGAGGGTGGATCAATAGGTCTGATCAGGAAGTCCATAAAGGATGAATATGCGGATGCATTCAATGTGGGAACAAAAAGCTTTGTCAATAAAGGTAAGGGGTTAACTTTTCATAAAACCCCACGCCTTTTCAGAAACAACGGGATTATTCATTATGAAGGAATTGTCCACAATCAAGTTGTGGGATACAAAAGTTTGAAGAACTCAGATATCATCGTTTTGCATCATGGTTATAATGTTGATCATGGCACCAGAACCAAAAAATTTAACCGGACTAAAGCATTATTATACGAGCAGATAAAACAAAATCCTGCTGACCCGAATCCTTTCATTAATCTGAGCAACTCCTTCATCAGCATGAAATTATATGAGGATGCTCTTAAGGCAAGCAGTAAAGCTATTGAATTGATGAGAGCACAGAACCGATACCCAAACTTGGGATCGGTTGCCTATTATAATCGGAGTATTTGTTATTTCAATCAGAATGACTTTAAAAATATGGTTGCGGCAGGTCTGGAATGTCAAAGGAATTACCCTGATGATATTGACTCGTGTGTTATCCTGATCTTCGGATACAGAGGTCTTCAGAAATGGGATCATGTGATTCAATGGGGAAACATTTTTTTAGATAAAGTACAAAGGTTAAACGAAGTGGGCTCAAGAGTCGTCATGAGTCTCTCCGACCTGTGGAAGGCACACCTGTTTGTCGGCGAAGCTTACATGCATAGAGAAGGCCGAAAGGAGGCCGTCAATTACTTTAATAGATCCCTTTCAAGCTCCAGCCAAAGAGAAACCTCCCTGAATGCCATTATCAGGATCCTGATAAATCAGGAATGGCTAAAAGAGGCAATCCCGTTCGTAAATTTGGCCATAAAGGAAGACATTTGCCATGAAGCCGTGGATATTTATAAGAACAAAAGCAAAGATCATTTCCGGGGCATTAAGATCGAACGTCCGAATATATCGCTCTGTATGATTGTCAAAAATGAATCTGACTGCATTGGGAGATGCCTGGAAAGCGTTCGTTCCCTGGTTGATGAAATGGTTATTGTTGATACAGGTTCCATTGATAATACAATCGATATAGCGCGTGAATACGGAGCAAATATTCATGAATACAAATGGCATGATGATTTCTCGGCCGCCAGAAATTATGCGCTCTCAAAGGTTAAGGAAGAATGGATTCTGATTATGGACGCCGATGAGGTTATAGCCGGCAAGGATATTGGAAGAATCCAATACCTGATAAAAAGCGAAAAAGCAGATGCCTATCGTTTTACCCTGAGGAATTATGTGAGCGATGTTAATCTTGCAAATGTCATACTGAATCAAAAAGATTATGAAGAAGGTCTTGAATACCCCGGATATATTCCCGCAAGCCTGATCAGACTTTTCAGAGCCGATCCGCAAATTCGGTTTGCAGGTTTCGTCCATGAGACCCTGGATGCCGCTATTGCTGAAAAAGGGAAAAGAGTTCTTGATTCAGGGATTCCCATCCATCATTACGGAAAGGTGATGGCAGACCGGGTCGGTAGGAAGCAGGATATCTATCTGAAGCTGGGAAAGGAGAAGATCCGGGAAAATCCTCACGATCCGATAGCCTACAAAGGTCTGTCGGACCAGCACCTGGAGCTGGGAATGCCGGATAAGGCTTTGGAGGTATTAAATCAAGGCCTTGCCCTATTTCCGGACATGGTTGAATTGCATTTTAACCGGGGCTTGGCTCTGGACAGGTTGAACCGACCAGATGAGGCGAGAAATGAGTACTTGTGGGTTTTGGAGCGGAAGCCGGATCATCTGGGAGCGTGCCATAATCTGGGCCAGATATATTTTAATGAAAACCAGATTGATAAGGCAATTGATGTGTTGAATCGAGGAATAGATTTGGGACTCAGGCACCCGGCTGTTTTTGTTCTTCTTGGTCGTGTCTATAATACGATTGGAAAATGGGATGATGCATTGACCAGTTTTGACCGTGTGCTGGAAATTCAACCCAATTGCCCTGATGTCAATTGTTATAAGGCGGTAATATTTTTAAATGGAAACATGTATGATGCAGCGTTGAATGCCCTTGAAAAAGAGATAGAAATTGGCGGCAACCTGGTGGGGGCATACAACTTGTTGGGCCAGATGAGCCACGAGCGAAAAGATTTGAAGAGCGCTGCCCAATTTTTCCAAAAAGTCCTTACCATAAAACCCGATGACCCTACCGCAAAAAAACACCTCGAAAACATCTGTCTTACGCAAAGGCGCCCCAGTACCATCTCCCGGAGCTACGGGGTAAACAAAGACGCAAAGACAAAAAAATCCTAAAGAAATTCCCTCTTCCTTCCGATAAACATATCAAACCAATTAAAAAGCAAGTTATTATCAATAGTGAAAGGAGGTGGGATTAAGGATTAAGGATTAAGGAACAAAAACTCTTTTGGCAAGGATGCCGGAGGAACAGAGGTCAGAAGTCAGAGGTCAGAGATCAGATGTCAGAGATCAGATGTCAGAGATCAGATGTCAGATGTCGGATGTCAGATGTCGGATGTCAGAGGAACTGAAGGCTGAAGGCTAAGAGCAAAAAAACACAAAACATCAAGGAGGATTAAATTATGGCATTAAGAATTGCAAATAACATAGCAGCTATGAACGCCCAGCGTTGGTTGGGTGTCGCAGATGCCGGGTTGAAAAAATCTCTTGAAAGATTGTCATCCGGTTATCGTATCAATAAAGCAGCGGATGATGCTGCTGGTCTGGCTATCAGTCAGAGTTTTCGTGCTGATATTGCCAGCTTTAGAGTTGCCCAGCGCAACGTTTCAGAGGCGAACTCACTGCTTCAGGTGGCTGAAGGTGGCCTTGACCAGATTGGCAACATGCTTACCCGTATGAAGGAATTGGCTACTCAAGCAGCCTCAAGTAACTCAGGCTCCAACCTGGATAAGATCGATGCTGAATACAGCCAGTTGATGCTCGAAATTGACCGGATCGTCAACTCCAGCGAATATGCGGATACCGCACTTCTGGATGGTACATTCGGGGCGTCTCTGACCGGCGAAATGGAATGGACTACTCCCGGCACTACTAAAGGTGTTGTCAGCGATAACATTGCTTGGGCAGAGACGGGGACTACCGATAAAGTGGACGTTAAGGCGTGGGGCACCAACGCATCTGAAGGTACTTGGAACATAACCCGGGTAAGTGCAACGACAATTTCAATTGGTAATGGTACTGTGACCGAAGTAAGTGAAGCGTTTGTCGGTGACGCAAGCGAAGACATCACCTTTGCAGGCCTAGGCATCACCTTGACCACTACAGAAGCATTGACGGGTAATCAGATGGAAGCCACAATCTTCACAGTAAACAAGACCGGTATGACCGACCTGAACGTGTCCGGCGCTTCCGCAGGGACCTATACAATCTCCGACGCCGCTGATGGTACGATGGAGATCGGTAACGGAACTATTACGGAAACGGTGAGCGGTCTCAATATCAGTGTCGAACAGAGCGTCAATTTCAGCAAACTCGGTATCTCCTTCGACCTGGGGGCGGATTACAATGTTAATACCGATTTAGAAGGGCTCCAGTTTGTCGTCGAATCCGGCGGCACCGGCGCATCATTCCAGGTAGGGGCTGAAAATAACACCGACAACCAGATCTCCTTCAGCATCAGCAGCGCCAATACCGATGATATCGGCACAAGTTCAGGAGGTACTGCCACAAGTTTATACGATACCGAAGTTTCCTCCGCGACCTTTGCTCAGGATGCCATGACAGTGATCGATAAAGCTATTGACGATGTCAACACCATTCGTGGTACTATTGGAGCGAATCAAAACCGGATGGGCTATGCAGCGGCGAACATCGCTTCAACGATGGAGAATTTGACTGCAGCAGAATCTGTCATCCGCGATGTGGATATGGCTTCGGAGATGACAGAATTTACCAAGAACCAGATCCTGCTCCAGGCCGGCACCGCGATGCTTGCCCAGGCAAATATGGCGCCGCAGCAAGTGCTTGCGCTGTTTGGGTAAGATAGGAAAGGCTGAAGGCTAGAGGCTGAAGGCTAAAGGCTGAAAGCTCAAAGCATAGAACGAAGAGCATAGAGCATGGAAGCTTAGAGTATAGAGCATGGAGCTTAGAGGAGCTCAAAGAAACCTTTAAACCAAAACCCCGCTTCTTAACAGGAGCGGGGTTTTTATTTTTTTACCACGAAGTACACGAAAAAACACGAAGATTTTATTAAACGAAAAAATTTTTATTGACGCGGCCTAATGGGTCAGTTAATATATCTAAAAATAGTAGACATTTTATAAGACTATTTTAAATGGTTCGAGGTGAATTATGAATACCTTAAATTATTCCATTGCAGAAGGTAAAAAGAACTTTAGTAAAATAATCAAGTTTTCCGAAGAAAAAAAACAGGAGATTATTATCACCCGACGGGGAAATCCTGTATCAGTTATTATATCCTATCGGGAATATAAAGAAAACAGGAAAAGAGAAGCATTGAGAGTGATTCAGGAGACCAGGGCTATCTATCATCAGTCCGAAATTACTGCAAAAGAGATCTATGAAACTTCAAGAAGGATACTGGAAGAAAAGGCATGAAAGAACTGGTAATCGATGCGAGCGTGATATTAAAGTGGTATCTGCCGGACGAAGAGTTTGCGCAAAAAGCACTGAATATTTTGCACAGGCATGTGAGCGGAGAGACAGCTCTTTATGCACCGACCATTCTGCCTTATGAAATTTTAAACGCCCTGCTCGTGGCAGAGAAGAGGGGCCGGGTTAACGAGGGGGTAACCCAAAACGCATATAATGCCTTTCTGGATCTGGAAATCAGCTTTCTGAATCCTTTCTTAGATTACCAGGGTGTTATATCTCTGGCGCGCTCTTTCAACAGATCAGTTTATGACGCATCGTATCTCGCTGTTGCTGAAAATAGGAATTTCGATTTTGTTACAGGGGATAAGAGGCTGTATAATGCTGTTAAAGAAAAACTAAAATGGGTTAAGTGGATTGGTCAGATAAAAGCGTAGAGCGTGGAGTAAAGAGCATGGAGCTTAGAGCGAAGAGCTTAGAGCATAGAGCTTAGAGGAGCTCAAAACAGGAAGCACTGGCATTGTCGTGAGAGGTGTTATGTACGTTGTCTGTATTTTTCAATAAATGTCTTTATTTCTATGACAAAGTTTTCCATATCCGAAAGATTATTCTTTAGTATTAAATACAATTTATTATCAGTGACATCGTGGTAAAAATGAACCAGCCGGTTTCTATAGCCTGCCATTAACCTCAGCCTTTCAGCTTGTTCCTTGGTTATAAAGCCTCTTTGTCCAAGAGCGCTGGCTATTTCCTTATACTCGACAATGCCTTTCCCGGCCGTCTTTGCTAAAAGATGCCTTCCAATATCAAAAATTGCTTCTAATGAACGCCTCAAATAGCTTTCAGCGACAGCAGGCCTGTCGTCTTTCATAAAATCCTTTTCCTCAAGGTAAGACAATTTCCTCAATTTAGCTACAGACTCGTTTATAAATCCAAGTCTATCTTGGATCAGCTTCATATTCAAATTCGAAATAACCATTGTCGATTGCCTCCAGAAGATCTTTTTCGTTAAACTTGAAAACCTCAAGTTCGTCTGACGCAAACATCATAACCTTTTCTTCATAAGAGTCTCTGAATTTTTCATCTGCCGAGTAAATATTGATCCCTTTTATTGCCTCAAGCTGAATTAGGTGATCAACCTCGTGTAAAAACAGCAGGTCTGCTTTAAACGGAGACACAAGATCCTGTAGGTCAAGACTCAAAGAAGCATAAACTTCGAGGGTATTTTGAGGTGGTGTGAAAAATACCACCGCAAAGTCAATATCAGATTCAGGGTCTCTTAGCTTTATGGGTTTACCTTCCAGTAGAGACATCCCCTCCTCTTTTTGGGAGCCGAAAATATAACAAAGGGCTAAATTGTATTTTTTACATATATCTGCAATTTGCTTCATTACTCTACACAGTCCTTATCTCAGGACAGGAAATTCTCTCTACTTTCATTAGTCTGGACTCTCAGAACATTAACAATATAATACATTAAATACTTAATCAGTTGTCAAGTCAAAAAATAATGGGCGAGAGCAGATACAAAGGGACAGAAAAGCTTGAGGCAAAGAGCAAAGAGCTTAGAGCAAAGAGCTTAGAGCTGAAAGATTAAAGCTCCCCGGTTAAATAAAAAGAAAAATAGATTTAACGGGGCAGGCAAAGCCAAAGGCCAAAAGCCGAAAAGAATTCAAATGACGGACTTTACCAAGAACCAGATCCTGCTCCAGGCCGGCACTGCCATGCTTGCCCAGGCAAATATGGCGCCGCAGCAAGTACTGGCGTTGTTTGGGTAGGATAGGAAAGGCTGAAGGCTGAAGGCTGAAAGGTAAAAGCTGAAAGGTAAAAGCTGACCCCGGTTAAATAGAAAAAAAGACCCCAGTTAAATAAAAAGAAAAAGCATTGAACGGGGTAAACATTTAACGGGGCAAGAAGCTTAAAGGTGAAAGCTCAAAGCTCGAAGCTGAAAGCTGAAAGTAAATAATAACCCCGTTAAAGACCTGATTGTCAGCGCCTCTAACGGGGTAAACCTTTAAACCAAAACCCCGCTTCTTAACAGGAGCGGGGTTTTTTCATTAGACCCCGGTACCATCTGCCGGAGCTACCCCGGTGAAATTCGCCCCAGATAAACAAAAAAGACAGATGGGTTTAACCCCAGTTAAATAAAAGCAAAATCGGATTTAACGGGGCAGGCGGGGTAAACTTCGCTCCTCATTGACATGAATTTCACAAGGCAGGATGAACCCTCCAGGCGGGCAAGCACGATATTCAGGCAGGATATTAGCGTTTTGAAGTTCCGGATAGCACATGGCTAATTTTGCTACTCTCTGCCAAAATTTCAGCTTTTAAATTATCGCTTATTCGAAAACCACATTGTGTTATTAATTTACCAATCACTGGTTCAATCGATGATAGTTTCTGATCTTTTACTGCTCGCAACAGGATTCCCAGTATGCCGGTCACATGCAAACCCAAGGATTTTCCAATCTTACGGGCATCTCTTTCATCTAAAAGCAACCATTTTGATTTCAATTCCAGAGCCAAAATAATTGCCTCCGCCTCTCCACGATCTAAATCTCTACAGAGAATTTCTACCATGGCGTGATTTTTCAGCTCCTTTAGTTGAATCCATCCGGATTTTATCGCATCGCTTAAAATTTCCGAACCCGGAAGTTTTTCATCAACACGTAATTCTGCAAGAACAGCGGGAGGTATAAATATATTGCTGAATTGCTCATGTATCAGATAGAGCCTGTTAATAATAGCCAAATTCAAAAGTGGCGATGTGTTACTAACTACGGGCATATTTTAAATCGTCTTCAAGTTCTTCCTGTCCATAATGGCGAAGTATGCCTCTTTCACCTAACAAACGGCCAAATTCATATTTTCCCATTTTCGCCAGTTGCCTGGCCTTACCAAAAGATATAAGCCCACGGGAATATAATGCCGCAGACAATTCAATGGTGAGTGTTTGTTTCAGGTGTTCTTCCGGAGTTCTTATTGCCTGTACTACTGTCTCAGGTATATAAATTTGTACTCCCATATTTCCTCCAATGGTCATCCGATTGGTTGTTGGTCAGATCTTGTTTATTCCTGGCCCGGGCTCGGATTCGCAGGGCAGGTCTGTAATCCTGTCTAAAGGTTTTTTAAATGGTTAACCTATTATATAGAATTTAGCAAACTAAAGTTCCAAAAATGATAGGAAGCGGGTAAAGCCTCAATAACATTTTCAGGGGTAATCGCCTCAAAACATTTACGGCTTATTTCTGTGTCTACGGATACTCTTTTCAGCTTTCGCGCGTTCGACCCTGTTAAGACAAAAGAGCGTAAGGTTCCCCAAAGCCCTGTTCAGCAAAATAGATAACAAATTCTTTACGGCCACTTTTCCGGATAGTTACTTTTCCGACCTCTTTTGCATTCTTGCCTGCTGCAATGATTTGCTTATCGACTATGGCTACCCATTGATTAGGATATCTTTTGGAGATCTCGGTGGCATGTTCCAGAGACCATTCATTATCATCCCAGAATTCTTTAGAGTCATTTAACATAATATTTCCTCCCAATTTCCCGATGGGAACCTCATTTTGTCCAGATACGGTTGAATAAAAATACTCTAATGATGCTACCACGGTAAGTCAAGAATAAAGAAACGCTTATGCGAACCTCGCAACAACCATCATCCGTGACGTGGATATGGCTGCCGAGATGGCGTGCTTTACCAAGAACCAGATCCTGCTCCAGGCCGGTACTGCCATGCTTGCCCAGGCAAATATGGCGCCACAGCAGGTCTTGGCGTTGTTTGGGTAGGAGAGGAAAGGCTGAAGGCTGAAGGCTGAAGGCTGGAAGCTGAAAGCTGAAAGCTCAAAGCTCAAAGCTTAGAGCTGAAAGTAAACTCCATTAGATGCCTGATAGTTAGCGCCTCTAACGGGGTAAACCTTAAACCAAAACCCCGCTTCTTAATAGGAGCGGGGTTTTTTATTTTTTTAGACCCCGGTACCATCTGCCGGAGCTACCCCGGTGAAATTCGCCCCAGATAAACAAAAAAGACAGATAGGTTTAACCCCAGTTAAATAAAAGCAAAATCGGATTTAACGGGGCAGGCGGGGTAAACTTCGCTCCTCATTTACATGAATTTCACAGGGCAGGCGGGGCAGGCAGGATGAACGGCGGGATTATGTTTTGTTCTTGACTTTGCGATAACTTTGAAATATTATAGGTAGATAAATTATAATAATTGGTTTACCTATGATTAATAGAGAAAGAGAACTGAGATTTGTCGTAGAAAAGTTTCGTGAAAAAGGCGCCCAACTTGTAATCTTGTGGGGTAGGAGAAGGGTCGGGAAGACCTATCTTCTCAAGGAGTTTTGCAGCCAATATCCTGCCATATATTTTTTGGCCGTTAAAAGTTCAAAAAAAGACCAGCTTTTCCAGCTCTCTGAGGCCATTGCTGAATTTTTCAATGATTCTCTTCTTATGATTAAGCCGTTTTCAGAGTGGCAGCAGGTTTTTGTTTATCTGAAAGAGAAGAGGTCGCAAAGGTTTGCCCTGATCATTGATGAATTTCCCTATTTGATTAGCACAGATCCGGCTATTCCTTCAATTTTTCAAAAGGGGTGGGATGAGTGCCTGGTACATAATGATAAGATTGTGTTAATCCTTAATGGGTCGAGTATTTCAATGATGGAAAACGAGGTTTTGGGGGCAGGTTCTCCTCTTTATGGACGGAGAACAGGCCAATGGAAAATCGAGCCTTTCAACTTAATAGAAACGGCAGGGTTTTTCCCGAAAGCCAACCTGATTCGCCTGATTGAAATCTACAGTGTTATCGGTGGAATACCGTATTACGCACAATTCTTTGATCCGAAATCAAATATAGAGAAAAACATCAGGAGCAAGATTTTAAAAAAGGGGGAGGTTTTGTATGAAGAAGTCGATTTTCTGTTGAGAGAAGAATTCAAAGAACCCCGTTCTTACTTCCCAATCATTTCAGCGATTGCGTCAGGCAGCCATAAATTCGGTGAGATAGCCGGCAAAACCGGCATGGATAAATCCAATCTTACCAAATATCTATCTGTCCTGGCTCAATTGCATATTACCTACCGTGAAGTGCCAATTACAGAGAAATACCCCCTTAAGTCGAAAAAAGGGCTTTATCTCATTCGTGATCCATTCATGAATTTCTGGTTTCGCTTTGTTCGACCTAACCTGAGGCATCTGGAGATGGAAAAGATTGATTTCGTGTGGCGGGAGAAGATCGCCCCTGAATTTGACTACTATGTGTCAAGGTATTGCGAAAAGATTATCGCTGATGTCCTGGAGAAATTAACAGGAACGCTCCCTTTTGACTATGAAAGGCTGGGACGTTACTGGGACAAAAATGTTGAAATTGATATCATGGCCATTGATGAGGCAGAGAAGAATGTGCTGTTGGGGGAGATTAAATGGCAAAAAAAGCCTGTGGGTATCAAAATACTCGGGGAATTAAAAGAAAAGGCAGAGAAAATAAAGACGTTGTCAGCTTGTCGGAAGTATTTTTTATTGATCTCAAAGAGCGGCTTTACTGAAGCCGTTCAAGAGACGGCAGGCGAAAACGTCCTTCTCTTTGATCTGGGAGAGAGCGTGGAGCGTGGAGCATAGAGCGTAGATAGGGCATGGAGCTTAGAGCTGAAAGCTCAAAGTAAACCTTAAACCAAAACCCTGCTTCTTTAAAGGAGGCGGGGTTTTTTATTTTTTTTAGACAGGATGAACAGGATGGGCAGGATAAAGGTTGGAAAAGAAGATTATCGTCCAAGGCGCAAATCTATTTTGAATCACCAAACATCCTTTTATAAAGTTTATCACTAATTCGGAATCCAACATCTTTCAACTGTTTGACAAGATACCTTTTATCTATGGCCAATCCCATCTCAATCGCTAAATCCATAATCCCGAAGACCCCCATAGTATTTACAGTCATTAGTTCCGCTGTATGCCTTGCTGTTCTTTCATCTATCAAGGCATAATCGGCCATTAATTCTTTACAAAGAATGATAACCTCAGATTCCCCTTTGCCTAAGATCGTTCTTAGAGCATCAATAGCTGTCTTGTCATTAACATCCTTCATTGATATCCAACCATCTTTTAGCGCAGATTCTGTCTCACCAGAACCAGGCTCACCTCTTCCTTTAACCACAACTTCTTCATACACAGCGCGGGGAATGTATATCTCTGAAAACAGCTCTTTTAACAGTCCAAACAGCTCTATTTGTGCCAGTGCAATGAGGCAACTGCTGTCTGCTACAACCCGAAAAACTTTCATTTCTTAACCGTCTTGCGATATTTGGCTATCACTTCTTGCTCCATTTCAAAGTCCTTCTCACCATACTCATAGGCAGGTATGTCGTGTTCCTTTAAAACCTCCATGAATCTGACTCTGCTCATTTCTGTTAGTTCTGTTGCCTTTCCAAGTGATATGGATCTTTCCTGAAATAAGAGGATAGCCAGCGCTATTTTCAACTTCTTTTTTACTTTCTCTGGTTTCTCTAATCCCCTCATCGCAAATATTATATCTTGAGGAAGGTCTATCTCTATCCGTTCTGTTTTCGTTGTTTCCATGTTTTTGCCCCGTTTCGGTTAATTTCTAATAAATAATAACAGATTAAAGACCTTTGCGCAATTACAATATATCTGATTATAGGGAATTTCGCTTATTTTTTACTACTTGTTTTCTGAGAAATCAAGGTGAAAAATCAGATCCTGCTCCAGGCTGGTACTGCCATGCTTGCCCAGCCAAATATGGCGCCGCAGCAGGTACTGGCGTTGTTTGGGTAAGAGCGTAGAGCCTAGAGCATAGAGCATAGAGCTTAGAGCATGGAGCATGGAGCGTAGAGCATAGAGCGTGGAGCATAGAGCGTGGAGCGGGGTTTTTTATTTTTTTATCACGAAGTACATGAAGAAACACGAAGAATTTTATTGACAAGATTAAGAATCAAATTATAATAATTTCATTCTTAATAAGGTGCTGCTCATGTTTTTAAACAGAGAATCGGAACTGGCTATTCTAAATAAACTTTATATTGGTAGGCGAATGTAAGTGGACAAATCAACCAGTTTCTTACAATGTATTAAAAAAGCTAAAAAGCAAAGCTTTGCTGCTCAAAAAATCTATTACAGATAAAAACCCAAAGATTACATATGCCCTGTTCAGTAAAAATGGTTTTTCCAGAGACCTGATCTTGAAAAAATCAAAAGAGCTATTGTTATTTGACCAGGATAAATTGTTGTAGCTATAAATTTTCATATTTGTAACCCTAAACATTATACCCTAACTCACGAAAGGCACAACTCAAACCTAACGCCAATTCGTCAAAAGTATGACTGTGAACATATCCGGGAGGGCTGACAACCCAGATGCAGTAATTTTTCATTAATAAAACCCCCAAAAAACCCCGCTTCTTTAATGGAGCGGGGTTTTTTATTATTAGACCCCGGTACCATCTGCCGGAGCTACCCCAGTACCATCTGCCGGAGCTACGGGGCAGGCGGGGCAGGCGGGGCGGGCAGGTGGCGGGCAAGCACCGGGTGTTTTGCATCGCATCAAAGCATCTTTTTTTTAATCCATTCTTTGAAAAAAACATCGTTAAACCGGATCTCTTTCCCATCAACATCTATGATATTCTTTTTCTTGAGCAAAGTTATGGACTTTTGTATTGAACCGGGGGTGCCGAGGTCGTTTTCTCGGATGAAATCCTTTGAAAACATTGCTTTGTTCTGAGACTTGCTGATGGCCTTGAGGAATAATCTCTGATGTAAAGATAGCCCATCCCATAAGGCTATATAGTTTGCGGATTGTTCTCCAATGATATTATCTACCACCTTCGTAATATCTTGTTTCTCAACCCTCTTTGCCTCCAAACACCAATTCCACAGATGGTGACAAAGGTACTGAACATTGTATGGCACGTTCTCGCTTATTTCCAAAACATAATCGATTACGCTGTCTGTAACCTTTATAGGCCCTTTAGAAAACTGCTTTTTTAAAAAGACCATCATTTCAGTAGGTTTTATTTTTTGAAGGTTCATGATATCGCCTAACTTATAAAATGCCCTATTGGGATCAGAAACCATGCTGTAAATTAAATGTCTCTTGCTCCCGGCAAAAAGATAAGCAACTTTGTGGTGATGTTGAAAGCAGGCTCTCATCATCTTCTCTATTTTTTTCCCGTCAAGATTGAGTATTTCCTGAAATTCATCAAAGACAACCACAAAATTTCTCTTTCGCTTCCTGGCAATTTTTTCCGGAACATCAAAAACTTCCTCCAGAGAGTCCAACAACTCCCTATCCTTTAATTGGATATCGACCTCTATTAAAGGGACGCCGTCACTGCCAATGATTATTTTGGGTCTTAATCCGGGAAAAATATCTTTGATAAATCCAGAGAATCTTTCCACACGTGTTGTGCATGAACCTGCTATACCTTTGGCATACGCTTCCAGCAACTCTCGCAGAGAAGCAACTTTATAAAGATCAATATAAAATGTAAAAAGGCCCTCTCTGTTAAGATATTCGAGTACATTTATTATGAGAGAAGTCTTGCCATATCGTCTTGGAGAGATCAAAAATATATTATGTCCCCCACGCAACTCTGTTGTTAGTCTCTTTATTTCATTAACTCTGTCGGTGAAATTTTCACCGGTGACAACTTCACCGAAAAAAAATGGATTTCGTTTCATGCTCCCTCCGAGTTAAGCTGATAGGATTTATTCTGATGGGCATAATGCCATAAGGAATAACGAATGTCAACATCAAAAATCGGTGTCAAACGTGAGGAATATCGTAGCCGTTCACAGGTTCAAAAGTTCACCGTTCAGGGTTATAAAAAGTAACTTTTCAATAACCTCTGGTAGAATTATGTAGTGCACGTTTCCTCTAAACAAAAAACCCCGCTTCCTGTAAAGGAGCGGGGTTTTTTTATGCTGGCAGAGTTCTTGCTGTTACTAATTCTGATGGATTCGTAAAAAGTACGAATTCATCAGGTGTTCCCTGATTACCGCTCGGGTCGAGGACAAGCTTCGCGGGAATGACACACGTGGCGGGAAAGAATTATAGTAACTACTCAGGTGGATAGGCTGAAGGCTGAAGACTGTTAGGAAAAAGCGCATTTTGAAGCCATGTTTGGTGTAAGAAATCAGACCCGCCCGCCTCGCCTGAGCTCGCGATGGCGGGCAGGTATCTCTGCCAAAGTACGGTAATCGTACTCTTTTGACCCCTTCAGCCTTCAGTCTAAACAGCTTCAGCCTGATTACGTGAGTAGTTACCAAATAATCTTAAAGTTTTGGGAAAAATTTTCCGATTAAACTTATAACCGGACACGAATTGCCTACCTGAACCAGGGAGAAATAGAATGTCACTAAGCACCAATCTTATAAGCGGCCTTTCAAGCGGTTTTGACTGGCGGTCCATGATTGATCAGTTGATAGCAATAGAACACCGACGGGTCGATATAGTTGAAGATAGAAAGAGTGATTATCAGGCAAAGCTATCTGCCTTTCAATCCGTGAATACCATGCTTTTGTCCCTGAAAACGCAGTCAGTGACACTGGCAAAAAGCGATTCCTTCAATGTGTACACTTCATCTTTGACCACCACTTCCGCTAATTACACGGCATCGGATTTTATGTCCGTCACCACCAGCGCCGATGCTGCTCCGGGGTCTCATACTATTGAGATGACTTCGAGTTCGAGCATTGCCCAAGCCCGCAAGATTTCGTCTAAGAGCTTTGCAAGCTACGACGAGGCATTGGTTCTGACCGGAGAGTTTGTTATCAACGGCAGGGCGGTCAGGGTGGATGACACTGACAGTCTGGGTGATATCCGTGACAAAGTCAACAACGTGAACTCCGGTTCAAATGCTACTGGAGTGACCGCATCAATATTGACGGTTTCAGATACCGATTATCGTTTGATATTGACGAGCGATAATACGGGCAAGGACGCATTCACTATTTTAGATGCGAGTGCGGATACAGTCAACATCTTGCAGAACACTTCCACCGGGTTGGGATTTCTTGACGACACAACCACGATAAAAAATCCCACCAGTGACGGGGCGGAGTCCGAGAGGTTTTCCAGCAGTGAAGTGGCGGTTGGGTCGCTGCTCGGTCTTACCAGCGCACAGGAGGGAATTAATATAACCGTAGGCACTACAAGCACGCTTGATATTGATCTGGCAACTGAGTCCCTCACGACCATTGCAGGCAATATTAATGCACTGGATGGTGTCTCAGCATCTGTGGAAAATGTTACCGAAGATGGAACAACGAGATATTACATCGATATCAGCGGGACGACCACTTTCAGCGACAAGAATAATGTGCTTCAGACCTTGGGGATTCTGGCCGGGGGGCAGTCTGATGTGGCCGAGGTGCTTACGAGCGATACGGCAAACACCCTGACCGGTGGCGGTGACATTGGAACGGGAACCGCATTTGGCGCGATTGATACAGGCGGTGGCGCTAATAACGTGCATGCCGATGATACTATTACCATAACAGGAACAAAACATGACGGGACCACAGTTTCGACTACTTTTGATCCTGGAGATCTAACGGTGGCTACGCTTGACGAATTATTAACCCAGATCGAAAATGACTTCAGCCTCGGTGGCACCAGTGGAGCCATAGTGAATAACAAAATACAGGTTACCGACAATTCCGCAGGCGACAGCCTGTTGAGCATATCATTGGTTGCCAACAACGAGAACGGTGGTACCCTTGATCTTGGAACGATTATTGCCTCCACCGAAGGCTACACCATGCAGACAGCCGAGGGCAAGGACGCCAGCGTCAAGATAGACGGCACAACCATAACCGGTTCCACCAATGTCATTACGGATGTCATCTCCGGGGTCACCATAAATCTGAAAAAGATAGAGTCCGGATCACAGGTTGATCTGAACATCTCCCGCAATCTTGACGGCATAAAATCATCTGTCCAGAGCTTTATAGGCAAGTACAATGAAATACTGGAATATATAAATGACCAGTTTGCGTGGGATGAGGATACGGAATCAGCAGGCTTGCTCAGCGGCGACGGGACCCTGTCTTCCATCAAGTCGAGTCTCCAGAATATCGTGATCAGCACGATCAAAGACCTTCCAACAGACATGAATGCCCTTTCTCTTATCGGAATCAACTCCGACATGAGCGGTGTGCTCTCGCTCAATGACAGTGATTTTACAGATGCCCTGGTCAGCGATTTTGCCGGCGTGAGAAGAATCTTTGTTGCGGAAGGGACCACCACGGATGGTGATATTTCATATATATCCCATACCAGAGAGACCGTGGCCGGCGATTACGCCGTCGCGATTACCACTGCCGCGGAACAGGCAATCGTCACGGGGACTAAAGATTTAAGCGGTGGGATCGCGAGCGATGAGACTATGGTCATCACCCAGGGAAACAGTACGGCCACCATCGCTCTTGATGACACGGGCAACGGAAAGTCTATCGACGATATCGTCAATGCAATCAATTCCGAGCTGGATACGGTCTATACCGAGCTGTGGACAGGGACAGAGGTGAATACCGTCATAGACGATGGGGTTATCACCAGCGCCACCAAATGGGGTGAAATAAATACCGGCGGAGGAGACAATAATGTCACTAATGGCGACACCATTTCATTTGAAGGAAAGACAAGAAGCGGAACATCTGTATCAGGGACATATACCATCGAGAATACAACCACGGATACTGTCCAGGGGTTATTGTCGGCCATAGAAAATGCTTATGGAAACAATGTCTCGGCGAACATTAATTCCGCCGGCAAACTGATCGTTACCGACAATACGGCAGGAGGCAGCCAGATCGAGATATCCGTCGAATATGATGGCGCCGGCAGTCTTGATTTCGGCAAAATGGAAGAGACAACCGAAGGCCGCTATGCCATGGCTATCACGGCCTCAGAAGGTGACAACAGCCAGCTTGTGCTGGAAAGCGATGATTACGGGAGCAGTGTCTCGTTCACCGTCTCACAGGTTGCGGGTTCTGATCCTGACGCCGGTAATGAGGTTATTATTGGGAGTGAAGCAAATACAGCAATAACCACAGGGTTGGCGATTACTACCGGTACATATTGGGGTGATATAAATACCACCGGAGGAGGCAATGATATTCTCGCCAATGCACTCATCAGTTATTCAGGAACCGACCATAGTGGAAATTCTGTCAGCGGAAGTTACACAATAGTCGACCCGAGCCAGGTCACAGATACTGTTCAGAATCTCTTAACGAATATAGAAGGCACCTTTGATATTTCAGTCGGAAACGCAACCGTCGATGGCAACGGGAAGATACAAATTACTGATAGTAATATCGGCGCCAGTCAGATTGCGATTGTGTTTTCTTACGATGCGAATTGTGGTTCCTTAAATCTCGGCGACTTTGCCTCAGCTAATACCGGCATAATCAACGGGAGCGATTCCGGGGTTGACGTAGCCGGAACAATCAACGGCGAGGCCGCAACCGGTTCAGGGCGAACACTGACCGGAGACGCGCCGGCAGAAGATGAAACAACAAGCGTAGAGGGGCTGTCCATTAAGGTCACACTTACTACTGCCCAACTGGCTTCTCAAGGAGAAGATCAAGGTAACGTCAAAATTACCATGGGCGCTGCCGCGCTGTTTGACAGGGAATTATACGGCATTACTGATGCGTATGAAGGCTACGTGGCTTTCAAACAGACTTCACTTCAAAACAGCATTGACAGCTTTGAGGATAAGATTGAAAACATGGAGGCAAGGCTGAACCGCAAAATGGAGACAATGATCAACCGTTTTGTCGCCATGGAACTGGCGCTGAGTAAGATTCAGACTCAGAGTCAATGGCTTTCGGCGCAAATTGGCGCTTCATTTTCCGGATGGGCAAGCTTGTAGAAGGTCCCGCCAGAAGGACAGCGGGCAGGCAGAAATTAGCAAAGAGGATAGAGGAGAGAGGAGAGAGGAGAGAGGATAGAGGTCGGAGGTCGGAAGTCGGAAGTCGGAAGTCGGAAGTCGGAAGTCGGAAGTCGGAAGTCAAGAATCAACGGATTATAATTAAAGGAGATTTTTTAAATGTACCAAAACAGTATCCAGTCTTATCGAAAAACAAATGTGATAACGGCAGATCCAAAGAGATTGGTTTTAATGTGCTACGAGGGGGCAATCGAAAATCTGAAAATCGCGAAAAACAGATATGTTGAGAAAAATTACGAGAAAAAAAGCGCTGTTGTTAATAAGGCGCAGGACATTATCAATGAACTTATGTGTTCGCTTGACTTTGAAAAAGGCGGCTCTATCGCCGGAAATCTGGAATCCCTCTATAATTACATGACAAGGAGGATCATCCATGCGGACGTAAATAAAGATGTGGGGGCCATTGACGAGGTCATTGGAATGCTCAGTGAGCTAAAATCTGCATGGGAGGAGGTGTTTTTCAAACAGCCAGGGAAGACCGGACTGGAAACCATAGGATTTCATGAGGAGACAGGACAGGTGGCAAATTATGTGAGTGCGTAAGTCGGAGGTCAGAGGTCGGAAGTCAGAGGTCAGAGGTCAGAGGTAAGTGGTATGGGGTAAGGGATAAGAGCAAGGCGAATAGGGAATAGGGAATAGCGATTAGAGAATTGGG
>JAPVVG010000138.1 GCA_028571455.1 Desulfobacteraceae bacterium
GCACCTTTTTCATTTATAATTTTAGATAGTGTTTTCCTGGAAACACCGAGAGTATCAGCCATGTCCTTGATTGTTATGGACAGGGGCAAAAGATAATCTTCTTTTATAATGTTGCCCGGGTGTGTTGGACGTCTAATCATTCTTCTCATTATTATAACTCCTAATGATAATCATCGTAATCGACGATATAGGCATCGCCATCAATAAATTTAAAAAAGACTCGCCAATTCCCTGAAACCTTTACTGCATGAAGGTCCTTTTTGTCGCCGCTCAATTGGTGAAGAAAAGAACCTGGATAATTCATATCTTTTATTTCGTTTGCGGCATTAAGTCGGTCAAGGATTCTTGTAAGTCTGTTTGCATGATCGGGCTTAATAGCTCTCTTGCTGCCTGTATAAAAAAAGTCCTCCAATCCTTTATGTTTGAAAGATTTAATCATAATTATATATGTAACCTTTTGGGTTACGCTTGTCAATATTTATTTTCAGCGAACGCCTGCATCAGTGATGCAGACCTGTAGACTATTAACATGCTTGAAACCGTTTTAAAAAAGAAAAACCAAATCGACACCTGTGGTCTGCATTCACTGCACGCTGTTGTTATACGATCTTTATTAAAGAATCGGTGTCAAAGCTTGAATTGTGAATTAAACTTCCTTATTCACAATTCAAGCTTTGACACCATAACTTTTAGGCATAAGTAGCGTCCCTCGTAACAGGAGCTTCTTCTAAGAGCTCAACCGCAGTCACCAACTTGACTTCATTGATTAGAGGCATTTCCTCTCCCTCTCTTAACCCGACTGTAAGCCAAAGCTCAATTGCATCAATAAGGTTGTCTCGTGCCTCTTCAAAATTGTCACCCTGCGTCATGCACCCCGGTAAAACAGGAACGACTGCTACTACGCAACCAATCTTATGGTCTTTTTTATATTCTGCTGTTTTTAGTATTTCTCTTACATACTCTTTAAAACTCACGTATTTCATGGCTCTACTCTCCTAAAAATAGTTGTGGCCTATAACGTATTAAATAAATTTATTTGCCGGTTAGCGAATATTTTTTAGCTTTTGCTGTCTTCTCGCCTCGAATTACTGATTTGCCGACCTGCCTGTGCGATGCACCTGTCTGCGTTCGGATACCTGTCTACGTGCAACGCACAGGCAGGCGCAGACAGGTAGATTGTACCTATCCCCCTGCAATCTTGATCCATCCGGCTCCAAACTCCCGTTACCGGGTTTACCTGCGGATTTCACTATCCCGCCTATTGTGGCGGGGCTGGCTAAGCTTTAGTCAGGTAGGACTTTCACGGTATGCGATCACCCACGGGTAACATTAACCAATTTCATAGGATTTCTCATATTCCCAAGGCTTCGGATTTACCTTGGCACGAGTACTGACTTCTTGGGACATCTCTTTTTAATCTACTTTTGGGCAAAACGAATCTGCTTTTCCGTGACTACGACAAATGTGTTTGACAGTCGATCCGGATATGTCCTGAGAAGGCGGGAAAGACCGAAAACACTTCGTGCTTTTGATTGCGCAACCACTCTGCAACAGCTGGGCCTGTACATTCATCCACGAGGAATCGCATTAGGAGTACTCCGCCATCAGCGGCATAAATTCAGTGTTCTTGAGGGACTTGGTGGCGAAAAGGAAACAAGCATGCATGTCTTCAATGGTGAGACCTTTGTATTCATTCAAAATCTCATTTTCTGTAGCCCCGTGCGCCAAGAGATTAAGAATGAAATCGACAGTTAAACGAGTCCCCCGTATGACAGGCTTACCTACCATGACTTTTGGGTTCAGTACGATTCGTTCAAGCAATTGTTGTTCTTTCATAATAACAGCCTCCAATTTATAAAAAATAACAAATGAGACCTTTTCAGTCAATTAATACCTGAATTTTGCACCTAATATACTAAAAAAGTAGAGAAACCATCTGGGTTTCCTGTTATATAAAGGTTTAACCGAAAACCAAAACATAAAACAGGAGGTACCCAGATGGTAAAACAACGAAAAAAGAATAACAGAAAAA
>JAPVVG010000139.1 GCA_028571455.1 Desulfobacteraceae bacterium
GAGCTTTGAATTCTTTCCACCTAAAACAGAAGCTGGATTTGATAAACTTTTGCAGGCTGTTTCAGATTTAATGCAGCTTAAACCGTCTTATGCAAGCGTTACTTACGGGGCTGGCGGATCAACGCGTGATTATACAGCCAACCTGGTTGTGCGAATTCAAAAAGAGATTGGTTTAACCGTGGTTTCTCATCTAACATGTGTGGGCTCGACAAAAAATGAGATAATGTCAATTCTTGAGAAAGATGCTGAAAGCAATATTGAAAACATCCTTGCACTTCGAGGGGATCCTCCAAAGGGTGAGGCGGTCTGGAAACATCCTGACAATGGTTTTGATTATGCCGCAGATCTCGTATCATTTATAAAGAAGAATTATCCGCACATTTGTATTGGTGTCGCGGGTTTTCCAGAAGGCCATCCATTAACTCCGAACAGGCTCAAGGAGATTGAATATCTTAAAGCAAAAGTAGATGCCGGAGCCGACTATATAGTCACCCAACTGTTTTTTGATAATCGGGATTTCTATGATTTTTGTGAGCGATGTGAATTAGCCGGTATCCATGTCCCTGTTGTTGCGGGTATTATGCCCATAACAACCCGCAAGGGAATGATTCGCATAGCGGAATTAGCCGGAGGCGCCCGTTTTCCTGCCGGCCTTTTAAGATCTGTTGCACGGGCCGAAAATGATAAATATTTTGAAGAAACAGGCATTCACTGGGCAGCAGAGCAACTGCGTGATCTTGTAAACAATGATGTTCGGGGGATTCACTTATATACCCTTAACAGCTCCCGAACGATTTTTAAAATTTTTAAATCGCTCGGTATCAAAGATTCTACGCAGCTTTTAAAATAAAGTCAGGGCAGGGCTTAAATATTTTTGGGATCAGACCACAAACTCAACCATTGAATCCTCGTCAGGAGCATAATAAGAAATTTTTGTATCGTAGCTATCAAGATTAATAAAAGCTTTTGTTTGAAATTGTTTGTCCGTCCAGGTGAGTATCAGCCGGTTTTCAGGAGATTGTTCAATTTTAAAGCTGCCATTAAAGCCCGGATATGTATTCCGGAATTTCATAAGCTTTAACAGTCTTTGTACCACAGGCTTTTGGATTTCCGTATTGATTTCACTCAAATCGTAGTTGTGGCGATTAATATTTCGTCCTAATTGAGTCTTCTCCACAAGTTTTGTGTCGTTTTCACCGGCAAGCAGGCCGACGTAATATACCTGTGGAATGCCCGGCGCAAAAAACTGAATTGTGCGGGCAGCCATGTAGGAGTTTACATTACACTCTAAAGCGGAAAAATATGTGCAGTTTACCTGGTAAGTATCAAGATTTTGATATTCAGGCCCGGAATAGATACGTTTTATATTTGAACCCTTTTCATACAAACCATTAATTGTTCGATCTATTTCTTCCTGACTCATCAGGTCGGCTACATCGACAACGCCAATACCATCATGAGTATCCAGCGTTGTAAATTGTTTCCTGGGACAGATATTAAGCCAGTGAACCAGCCTTTTGTTGGTATGGTGATAAAGGGTATGCAGCACCAGCAAAGGCAGGGCAAAATCGTATGTCCAGTATCCCTTTTCAGCAAGTTTTAGCTGATAAGAATAATGCTCGTGGACTTCCGGGATGATTTGAGTATCAAAAGCGGACGTGAACCCGTTCACCCATTTAAGGAGCTCCCAGACATCCGGCTCCAGAAAGAAACAGTTTGTTCCGATTTTAACAGGAGCATAAGCAAAGGCGTCTATCCGGATAAGTTTAGCATTGGTTCGTGCCAGGCGGAGCAGAAAATTTCTCAGAATTTCCTTTGTTTTAGGGGAGTGAATATCAAGGTCGATCTGTTCATAATCAAAAGTACACCATATTTTTTCTTTTGACCCGTCCGCGCGCTCGATTACCGTATAGGGATACCTGGGCTTGCGCGTGTAAACCTTTGCGAGATCTTCTTTGCTTATTTCTCCATCCGGACTTAGTTTCTTAAAGCTTAGAAACATATCGGCATATTCGGAATCATCACCATTTTCTATATAATCCTGAAAAAAAACAGACTGCTTGGAAATATGATTCACCATAAAATCTATAATCAAATCAAAATCATTGCCTATTTTTTCTATGTCTTTCCATATGCCGAAATTCGGATCTACCTCATCGTAAGTCAATGGAGCGAACCCGCGATCGCCTGAAGAAGGATAAAACGGAAGAATATGAACACCGCCGACCGCTTTTTTCAAATATTTGCGCAAAACATAATGCAGTTCAGTCATATTCTGCCCCAGACTGTCAGGATAGGTGATAAGCTGGACTTTATTTTGAATTTTCATATGATTTCACCTTTTGCCTTTTTAATAAAGTTGTAGTGTTTTACAGCCTCCACGATTCCAGCGGCATATTTTTGCTTTGCAAAATAGATATTTTTCCTGTGTTTGAGTTTTTCAAGCTCTTCGCTGTAGTTGGCTACCACCATTGCAAGCGGCTCTCCGCGAAGCATTTCCTCGTCATTTCCGGAATCGCCGCAGACAAGAATATTTTTCAAGGGAATTTCCCATTTGTAGCTTAGATAGCGGATTGCTTTGCCTTTGGATGCTCGATAAGGAAGAATATCGAGGTATCTCTGGTGGGAATAAATAAGGTTGTATCGACATTTATGTTTCAGCAATAGATCATGAATCATGGCCAGCCGATCCTTTCCAGGCTTCATAAGATAGCTGATTTTAAAGCGCCGCTGCGTTATTTCTTCCTGGTACTCCAGGAAATCGACCTCTTTTAACAACTCGACGATTTTTGCGCGATTCCATTTGCTCGAGATATGCGTTTCCCATCCTTGACCGTAGTGCAGATCTTTTCCGTAGTAGATTTCCGAGCCTACTGATGAAATAATTATATCCGGCGCATGCACGTTGTGCTGTTTTAAATATTCAACAGCGGAAGCAACAGTTCTGCCGGTAGCGACACAAAATCCAATAATATTCCGATTTTTCGTTAGCAATGCAAGCAGGTCGTTAAGATTATTGTTCTCTTCCTCCCCAATCAGGGTGTTATCGATATCTGTTATAATAAAATAATTTAGTCTTGCGAGACGTTTTCCGATGGAATCGGACGGGATGGCAACGCCTATTTCCGATTCGGGGATTTCTTTAACAAGCTTTTTCACTTCTTTTATGTACTTTTCTGCATGTTTTTCCCATAAGTAGTATTTGCGGACGTTTATAATACCGTTTTTTGAAAACTTCTCCCACGTGTCATGATCGGTAATTATTTTTTTAAGAGCATCTGCTATTTTTTTTGTACTAGTCGGATCCACAAGAATGCCGTTATCACAGTTATGTATGATATCTTTGGGCCCGCCATCATCTGTTGCCACGATCGGAAGACCGGTTGCTGAAGCTTCGAGCAACGTTAAGCCAAAAGGCTCGGTCAAAGCAGGATTTATGAAAACCCCATTTTTCTCAGCGGCAATGCGGTATAATTCAGGCACCTCGTGTTCAAAATCATGTTTTTTAGGAATAGCCATCTTTCCGTAAAGATCGTATTTGTCCATGAGTAAAAGCATTTTGGTCAAAACGTCCCTTTCGTTTTCTTCCTTTTCGGAAATATCTTTTCGAATTCCGGCAAACACCGCAAGATTAGACATGGCCTGCAATTCAAGATCTTCCCCGTAAGCCTTGACCAGGCCAGAGATATTCTTGCGTTCATCAGGACGGCACAGCGTCAATATCAACGGTTTGTCAGGGTGGCTGAAAAAACGGTTTAACTCTTTAAGCACTGATGCCTGCGCATAGATTTGAACTTCATCTTTTTCGGTTTCAGGAAGCATATCGTGATAGTAAGGGTAAAATTTTTCCAGGTCCAGCCCGGGTGGTATTACACGGTATGCCGGCAAATTATTATTCCGATACATCCCGTATTGCTTCTCAATTTCCTGGCTTGTACTGGTTATTATGAGGTCTGCGTTTTTCAGAACCTCTTCTTCAATATGAATCCGATGGTCAATTTTATATTTTTTGATAATATCCGCTTGCTTCAAGCCGTCACTGAGCAGTTTTTCCCTTTTAATCCGGCCCAGCGAATGCCCTGTAAAGATTAAAGGAAGGCCGAATGTTTTTGCAAGCTGTATAGCGACATATCCGGCATCTGCATAATGACCGTGGACAATGTCGGGTATTGCATTTTCACGTTTGATGAACTTTATAGTTTTGTCAACAAACTCATCCAGATATGGCCATAGCAGCTCTTTCCTGATATATTTTCTGCCGCCGCACTGAATTCTCACGATACGAAATTTATCGTTTACTTTTTCGATTGGTCTGGAGTAGTCCTCTGACACGGCTTTATCCATGATTAAACGTGTAAAGAGGTCGATACGTTCTACATCGCCGCGCTTGCTGAGCGCCTTGCCCAGTTCAACCACATAATTGATCTGGCCGCCGGTATCTGCATCGTGTCCCATTTCCATATTTTCTGAACGCAGGAGGCCGTGAATGCTGAACATTTGAATGTATAATTTATGCTTTTTCATTCTGTTTACCTTTTATACCGGAAATAATTTTCTTGTAAAAATTCGGGTCAGTTGGGACTGCTCCCTCAATTTCACAGATGCGTGCGGCAAATTCCGAGGCCTTTTCCAGGATTTGTTCCGGCGGCCACTTGTTAATATATCCTATTGAAAGCATTGCTGTATAAGCGTCTCCAGCGCCTACAGTATCGGCAGCATTATTTAGTGCTCCCGGCTCTTTTTGAAAATGTTTATCTAATGTAAACAGTTCACTTCCATTTTTGCCTTTTGTAAGGGACAGCATTTCAAGGCGGTATTTAATCATGAGATGTTCGATAAATGAGCGGCTGCTTTTTTTAAAAGCAAATATTTGCTTTAAGATTTCAAGTTCTTCATCATTTAGCTTTAGCACATCACACTGCCTGAGTGATTCTACAATAACTTGATCTGTAAAGCAATGGGGCCTGAGATTAATGTCGTAAAGGCATTTTGTTACAGGGGCCCTTTGAGAAAGAATCTGCTGTATAGTTTTGAAACCATATTCGCTTCTTTGGGCAAGGGTTCCGAAATAGATAAGCTCGGTGTCTGCGTTGAGTAATGATGCGATTGATGTGTTGAACTCAATATAATCATAGGCAACGTCTGGCAGGATGTTAAATGCAGGAACACCTTTGCCGTTGAGCTCTATGAGTACTTTTCCTGTACTATGCGTGTTGTCGGTCTGAATATTTTCAATTGGTAAATCGTGTTGTTGCAGAAAATTTATTATCCCCCTGCCCTCAAGGTCATTCCCAACTCTTGAAATAAAGCAGACCGACGTCCCGAGATTTTTAACATGAAAGGCAAAATTGAAAGGGGCGCCTCCTAACCGTTTGTATTGTGGGAATATATCGTAAAGTATTTCACCGATGGCAAGTATCATCAGTTTTGGCTCCAATTTTCATGAGAACAATTTGAGAATAAAACCATGCTCTATCAAGCCTGCCTGATTCGGGTTATTCCTCCAGCTCAACAATTTCGGCATTCAGAGAGTTTTTGTGAATATGCAGCAAGGCTGCAGAGTCCATTCCTTTATAATAATCGATACCTCAAGTATGTAAATCTTTTTTGGGTTTTATCGTTAGTTACCCCGATAGCCAGAGCTTTACCTGTGCCAACCATTACAACCAGATTTATACCACGGGTTACTGCGGTATAAATGAGATTGCGCTGCAAGAGGATATAATGCTGCACAAGGATCGGAATTACTACAGCCGGATATTCGGAGCCCTGTGACTTATGAACAGAAATAGCATAGGCTAAAATAAGTTCATCAAGATCTGTAAAGCTGTATGTCACCCTGCGGCCGTCAAAGGATATAATTACTTCCCTGTCTAAAGTGGAGATGCTGATTACTCTGCCGATATCACCGTTAAAAACATTCTTTTCATAGTTATTTTTAATCTGCATCACCTTGTCGTTAACTTTAAAGCTCCTGTTGCCGCATATCACAGTATCTTTGGCGGGATTGAGAGCTGTTTGCAATTTTGCATTGAGATTTTCTGCTCCTATAACGCCTTTATGCATAGGTGTTAAAACCTGAATCTCTTCAATTGGATTAAAGCCGAACCGGCGAGGGATACGTTCCTTGACAAGCTCGACAATAATCTCAAGGACCTTTTCAGGGTCTTCCTGCTGGATGAAATAAAAATCATTCCTTAAGCCGGATGAATCTTGCGCCCTGATATCTGGAATAATTCCTCTGTTAATCTTGTGAGCATTAATGATAATCCGGCTTTTCTTAGCCTGGCGAAAAATTTCATTAAGCTCTATCACCGGTATAGTTCCGGATTTAATAATATCGCCTAAAACATTTCCTGGTCCGACAGAAGGAAGCTGGTTAACATCGCCGACAAGGACAAAGGTGGCGCCGGCAGGGATGGCCTTTAAAAGATGGTGCATCAAAATTGTGTCTATCATCGAGGCTTCATCGACAATCAGCAGGTCGCAATTTAACGGGTCTTCTTCGTTTTTTTGAAAGCCTCCTTTCTGAATGCTGAACTTAAGCAGCCTGTGAATAGTAGAGGCGCTGTGACCCGTAGTTTCGTTCATCCGTTTTGCCGCCCTGCCCGTAGGTGCGGCTAACATTATTTTTGTTTTAAGCCTGGAAAAGATCTTTATTATGGCGTTGATAATTGTTGTTTTGCCTGTACCGGGTCCGCCTGTAATAACAATTACCTTGTTTTCAAGAGAGGATCTTATTGCCGCTGCCTGATTTTTTGCCAGGGTTACATTGATTTGCCCTTGCACCCATTCCAGGGCTTTATCTGTCTTAATATTGCGGATTGATTTAGGCGAATATACAAGCCTTTTCAGCAAAAAAGCAATTCTGGTTTCGCAAAAAAGAAATTTAGATAGATAAACAGCTTTATTGTATGTCTTGAATTCGTCAGCAGTGCCGTTAATCTCCTCAATAATTATTTTTCCTTCGGTAGCCGCAGCGTCAATGGCTCTTGCAACGATTTCCCTGTTGACCTGAAGTATTTTGACACACTCAATTATAAGCGGTTCATAAGGGTAAAAGACATGCCCCTTGTCTGCAAAATGGTCTAACACATAGAGAACGCCCGCTTTAATCCGTAATTTGGAATTTTTGGGGAATCCAAGTTTTCCTGCGATGCTGTCGGCAATAGCAAAACCGATGCCTGAAATATCGGTTGCAAGGCAATATGGGTTTCCCTGCACAACCTCTATTGATCTGTTTCCGTATTGTTTGAAGATTTTTACGCCGTAGCCTGTACTGACCCCGTAAGTCTTCAGAAAAAGCATCACATCCCGGATATCTTTATGCTCATCCCAGGATGTTTTGATCATGGCAATACGTTTTTTTCCGATACCATCTACATCAGCCAGTTTTTCAATTTTATTTTCAATAATATCCAGAGTTTTTATGCCGAACTTTTTTACGATGCGGCCGGCCATGACCGGCCCTAAACCTTTAATGAGGCCTGAGCCCAG
Organism: Desulfobacteraceae bacterium; assembly: GCA_028571455.1. Classification (GTDB taxonomy): domain Bacteria; phylum Desulfobacterota; class Desulfobacteria; order Desulfobacterales; family ETH-SRB1; genus Desulfaltia. Next base: position 7,498 of record JAPVVG010000139.1, read on the forward strand.
ATAGTTTTTAATCCCATAAACGGTTGCAGGAACAGCCGTCTTATAATCAATTACCTTAAACTGCCTGCCGTATTTGGGATGATTTGCCCATTCCCCTTTCATCTTGAGGATTACACCCGGGACAGGAGACATCAGGTTCCCGACCACGGTCACCTGTTCCCGCTGTCCGTCCACCTTCACCCTTGCAATGGTGAAACCGCTTTCCTCATCCGAATATGTAATTTTTTCAATCTGGCCCTGAAGATCTGTAAGCATCGGCATTCTATTATTTTTTTGTTTTACCAAGTTTAATTGCACAAAACTCGCCGCACATGGTACAACCCTCTTCGCTGGCGCTTTCACTTTTTTCCAGAAAAGCCTCGGTTCTTTCAGGATCAATGGATATCTCTATCTGTCCTGTCCAGTTAAATTCATCTCTATACTGTGCCATTAGCAAATCTTTTTCAAGCGCTCCGTGAACCCCCTTGGCTATATCAGCGATATGAGCCGCAATCCTGGATGCTATGATACCCTCTTTTACATCATCTAAAGTCGGGAGTCTCAGGTGTTCCGCGGGAGTGACATAGCAAAGGAAGTCTGCGCCGGCTGATCCGGCTATGGCTCCTCCGATAGCCGCAGTTATATGATCATAACCAGGAGCTATATCTGTCGGAAGCGGGCCAAGCACATAGAATGGCGCTCCATGGCAAAGACTTTTCTCCAGCTCAACATTTGTCTGAATCTCTTTGATGGGAACATGGCCGGGTCCTTCTATCATTACCTGAACACCATAGTCCCTTGCCCTTTTTGTAAGCTCGCCAAGAATTATAAGCTCCTGCAACTGCCCACTGTCTGTTGCATCGACAATACAGCCTGGTCTGAGTCCGTCGCCAAGGCTGAGAACCATGTCATAAGGTCTAACTATTTCAAGTAATCTATCATATTGTTCATAAAGCGGGTTTTCCTTTCCATTATATTCCATCCATTTTGATAAAAAGGTTCCTCCTCTGCTGACAATACCCAGACGACGGCCTTCCTCTTCTATACAGCCGACGCTTCTTTTTGTCACACCGCAATGCACGGTAATAAAATCTACGCCATCTTCGCCGTGTTCTTCTATAACATCAAACATGTCATCTGCGCTCATCTCTACAATAGCTCTTTTGGAATTGAGCATACGAGCAGCAGCCTGATAGATCGGAACAGTTCCGATTATCAGTGATGACTGATTGATAATCGCTTTTCTTATTGCTCTGATATCTCCGCCGGTAGAAAGATCCATGATTGTATCAGCTTTGGCGGCAACACATACTTTTAGTTTCTTGAGCTCTAAATCAAGATCGCTCCGATCTTTTGACGTCCCGATATTGGCATTAACCTTTGTTTTCAGGCCTCTGCCAATAGCAAGAGGTAAAATGGATGTATGTTTGCTGTTTCTTATCACCACAATATTGCCGTCCTCAACACCCTTGCGGATAAATTCCGGGTCCACTCCTTCCTGGCCGGCGCATATCTCCATTTCTTCTGATATTTTATTTTCACGCGCTATTTCTAATTGAGTCATATTTTAACACCTCTTGGGTAAGTGCTTAGGTTATTAGCCTGAAGGCTGTAGGCTGAAGGATACTGATCAATCCCCCAACGGCAAAAGCCTTTTCCCTAAAAGCCTTCAGCCTTCAGCCTATCCACCTGAGAAGTTACATCTTCTGCAATAATAAGTTCTGCCACCTTCCTTCCGGAAAGAAGCATTCCACCAAAGACAGGTCCCATCCTGGGGCCGCCAAAAGCGGCATTGGCAGACATTCCTGTCACATATACGCCAGGGCAGATTTTTTTTGTATTTTCAATCGTAAGCCTTTCCGCCTTGTCTGCCCAGAGAGAACGCTCGCCCATTACCTTTCCGGTTTCCGTGTTCAACTTCATATCTGCCTTCCGTTCAATCACACGAAGCACCTCGGTGGCATGTCCTGTTGCATCAACAACATTCCCTGCCCTGATAGTAAGAGGATCCACATGAAGTCCAGCCATTTCAACCGGCGACCAGGTAATAACGAGACCAGTAACACGATTCTCGCGGATCATGACATCTTCAACGCTCATGCAATTAAAAACCTTTGCTCCGGCCCTGGTCGCATACGAGCAGATAGTGGTGACAGATTCAACAGCATCGGCAGTATAGTAGCCCGGTTGATATTCTCTGGTATTGATATTAAATATATCGAGTATCTCTTTGCCCTCTTTTTGCACCACTATTTCATTGAACATCATGCCGCCGCCCCACATGCCGCCGCCTACACTTAATTTGCGTTCAAATATCGCCACTTTTTTGCCGGCCTTTGCAAGGAAGTATGCAGCTACCAGGCCTGATGGGCCCGCGCCTACTATGGCCGTGTCAACCTCGGTATATTCCAGAAATTTTTGCGAAAAGCGTTCAACTATTGCTTTGGTTATTGTAACTTCGTTTAACTCCATAATATTCTTTGCCTCCTGTTTGATTATTTGTAAGCGTTCACGGAACGTTGAAATCATCTCTCCCCAATTTCTACTTTCCAATTTCAAGTTTCAAGCCCCGCCACGGCGGGGCTTTGATTATTTCAGGTTTTTCGATATTGTCAGCGCCTTTTCCGCAACCTCGTCAGGGTGTTTTCCAAAAATCCTTATCATCGGTTCCTTGCCTACATCACCTAAGTCAAAGATGATATCAGGGATTGTATCCTGTCTTGAAAACACGGAATCGGTTCCCCATTTAAGAGAAGAACCCTCTGTAGCCTTTATATCTTCAGGTTCATCGGCCCGGTCAAAATGATCGATCACGTAGCCCAAGTCCCGGCATATGTCGATTATATGTTCGGAAAACCTGATATTCATTGCGCAGCGAAAGTCGTTATCATACTTCATTGCCGTCAGGATCATGTTGGCAATATGTTGTGATGCGCCAAAAGCCGGATCACAGAGGGTTCGAGCATCTTCCCCGACCCTGATAATTCTTCCGGGAATGGCAGCCACATCATCTGCTGTCCATGCATATGGCAGGGCATAACCAAAATTTGATTGCACCTCAGGGATTATATTTCCACATTTTTCAGCCTTTATTTTTTCAACAGCTTTTTTAAGATCTAAAATACATGCATAGCGCTGGCTGTCTCGTAAAACTGGGGCAAAATGGTTTGTCGGGCCATGTCCCATGCCAAGGCAAAGAGAAAATCTTAAGACTTCTGTGATATATTTCTTGGCTGCTTTTACTGCTTCGAAAACAGATTTTTCCTTTTCCTCCTTTGCAAGAAATGTGGCAATTGCCGCTGAATATGTGCAGCCTGTGCCGTGAGTATTTTTAGTGTCTATTCTTTCTGAAATAAACTCATGAAACTTTTTACCGTCATAGAGGATATCGACTGCATCTCCCCTGAGGTGCCCGCCCTTTACAACAACGTTTTTTGCTCCCAGAGTGTGTATGATCTTTGCCGATTTTTTCATGTCATCAACAGAAGATATTTTGATTTTTGACAGAACTTCGGCTTCAGGAATGTTTGGAGTAATAACAAACGCTAATGGCAAAAGTTCTTCTATCAAGGATTGTTCGGCCTCATTTTCTATCAGAGGCGCTCCCCCCTTGGCTACCATAACCGGATCTACAACAAGGATACCTATTTTGTATTCTTTTATCTTTTCAGCTATTACTTTAATTATTCGTGAGTTGGCAAGCATTCCGGTCTTGGCCGCATCGATTCCTATATCGGTTGCCACGGAATCAAACTGTTTTTCTACAAAACTTTCCGGGACCCCGTAAATCCCCTGGACACCAAGGGTATTTTGAGCGGTTAAAGCGGTTATCACACTCATTCCAAATCCGCCAAGAACGGTAATTGTCTTTAAGTCAGCCTGAATTCCGGCTCCGCCTCCGGAATCGGAGCCGGCTATGGTCAAAATCCTTTTTAAAATCATGGGCTATCTCCTTGAGAATTATAGCCGTTCTCAAAATTAGGTTCCGTATATTGCAATATTCTCGCTAACCGTTTGATCATTTTGAACGTTTCTAAGGCTCGTTTCGCTAAAATTAAAGAACTCGACCTCGCTTGGCTTCGGGACTCAAACAGCTTCAATTTTTACGCTTCACTTCGCCAAGAACGTTTGCAAAATTATCAAAATGGTTCTCTCAAATACCGCTAATATACGAATAAACAAACGGAATATATTTGGGGGAACCGCTATAATATCAATCCTGTAAATTAAAAAAGGCCAATCCCTCTATTTTAGGGATGGCCTATTAAAAATTTACTAATGATATTACCGCTCCCTACGCTGGTATGATCCAGATCAGGTCCAAAGGGTATTTTCTCAGCCCAGATAGGCACCCCCGCATATAGTTTTATTTATATACAGATACGTTCATATAATCAAGCATAATATGAGACAAAAATATTTTATCACCTTTTAATTGCCATTTTGCTCAAGAACGGTTAAACTTGATATCTTCTTTTATGTCTCTTTGTCTGACACTTTTACTTAGCTGCCTCAAAAGTAAACGTTTTGACGGACATGAGATCCAATGCTAATTGAGCGGTACTCCGGGCAACTTCTTCACAAGAGTCCCTGTTTTTCGACCTGGAAACTTTACCCAAAATGTCAATACAATCCGCGCTGCCAAATTGCGATACGAATTTCTTGTAGAGCATGCCCACACGCAAGCTGGTTTTAAAAGATGGATGAAGATGCTCATTTTGAAAAACCCTGCTTCCTTCTTTCATCGCCACCAGGCCTGCTCTAAAGAGCCTGCTGTGCTGTGTCCTCCGTAGATCCGTTCCATACATTATGCCAAGCGCCAGAACTCCACCCATGAAAGCGCCACAAATATCGCCCTGGAATGCGATACCCCCGGAAAGTCCCCGGGCAATTCTTGAAATGGAACTTAGATTAAGGTTGAGCCGGGATTCAATGTGTGACAAGACAATGCCGGCACAATGAAATTTCTTTGTGTCAAAAGGAGGCCTTACCCGATATGTACCTTTTGAAGGGGATCTCCTCTCAGACATTTCAACAATATCAAAGATAGATTCTATCGAGGTGTAAACAAGTCTGAGGCATTTCATTCCTTTTAGCAAAAACCGCCTGATGTCATAGCCTTCTTTAAATTTTATGCCGGTAATATCCCTGCATTTGCTGCTACCAAAGCGTGTGTTGAATCTTCGGTAATACTCAATACAGTCAGGCCATAGGCGGTTGCACTCATTATCCTGGTGATATAAACCCAAAGATAAGACCCCTCCGGTAAGGGCACCGCAGGTATCTCCCTCGTGCCCAATACCACCGCCCAGTCCAGTAGCTGCCTTTAGTATCTTCCTGTTTTCCAAACCCAGAAGCCGCTGGGTTGCCAGAAGGACGGCCTGGGCTCAGGTAGCTCCACCAAAGATATATCTTATGGCTTCGGAAAAGGCCTTTTGTGTTCTGAATTCTGCCATAGATTTAGCCTATACTTACCCCATATTCCGGTCAACGACCGTCGCATCACTGTAGCTATCGGCACATCACCGGTTCTCGGCACAATACTTCAATTCGAACTACCGAGAATTCCCCTTGTAAACTGTAAAACTAAAGGATGTCCCTAAATTCCTCAATGCCATACTGCTCGTTGAGCTTCCTCAACAAATTTTTTTACCTTGTCAAAATCCTTCTTAAACCGGATCGGATTTCCGTCTTGGGTAGTAGCATTCGTGTTGGTGCAACTATCAACCCCAAAGGGCCTCACCGCCTTGACCCCTTCGTAGATATTTTCCGGCGACATTCCGCCGGCAAGAAAGACAGGTATGGAGCTTGAGCGAACCAATTCTCGTGCAACATCCCAGTCGCATGTCTTACCGGTAATCCCGATAAATCCCTCTACTGGTTCCCTGCCCAACCATGTATCTGTGAGAAAGTAATCGCTGACCGGTTCAAAATCTTTGGCGATTTCAAGGGTTGGGACACCATTTTGCTTCCCGGCGATATTGATAGGGATAGAACGCATGATTTTGATGTGCTGAAATTTTTCCCTGACAGATTGTTGGAAGCCTATCAGATCGGTATATGGGATCGCCTTTCCATGCTCGTTGGTCAGCGTCTCGCAAAAATGGATGATATGAGGATTATAGTATTCAAGGACTCTGAAAACATTGTCCGGTGTATTAAAAAGGGGGAGCAGGCTGTTTTTTGCCGCTGTTCCTTCAGTAAGACGTACGGTCTCTTTTATAGACGAGACCTTCCAGTCTTCCTCATTGAGTATAACACTCCCCAGGTGATCGACTCCGAGTTCGATCATATTTTCCGCTTCCCAGGGGTCCTGTATCTCGTAGATTTGTACAGCAATTTTTGTCATTTCCTTTCCTGCGTGTCTCTGGTGGAAGGAATTATTACCCTTCTTTTAAGAAGAAGGCCCCTTTCAAGTAATTACGACTTACGGGACGTTCGGACCGCATTAGACTAATTGGACTTATGTTTGTCATGCCGAAGAATAAGGACTCTCAGATTGAGACAGGGCTGTTGATCTCGATGTTTTTTTCACCCTGCTTGATGCTTGCTGCCGCAAGGTAAGGATCGTGTTCGAAAAAAAGAATCCAGTTTTCTTTTAATGCTCTGGCTAAAAGCTTTTGTTTTTCATCAATTAAAATCATTGGAAAATTGTCATACGCCATATGCCACGGGACAGGCAGATGTGCTGATGTTGGGATAAGGTCGGCGCAAAAAAAGAGAGACCTTGTTTTATCCTTTACAAGTGGATGCTGCTGGCCGGGTGTATGCCCGTTGGTCACGATAATATCGATTCCCTCGAATATTTCTTGCGGGCCGTCAATAAGATTTAAGACCCCGGCTTTCTCCAGCGGCATGAAATTTTCTTCCATATAGCTTGCCCTGTCTCTCGCTGATGGGTTGTTTGCAATTTCCCATTGTTTTTTTTGAATGTAATATCTGGCATTCTGAAATGTCGGGACAGCCTTGCCGTCCATGATAGATGTTGATCCTTCTGTGTGATCAAAGTGAAGGTGGGTTATTATTACATCGGTAATATCGCTGCAGGTCAATCCAAGTTTAGACAATGACATATTGATATTTGCTGAATCTATATCCACTTGATATATTTGTTTCAGCTTTTCAGATAATTTGTCGCCGATTCCTGTATCAATTAGAATGTTTTTCCCTTTTCCCTGTATTAAAAGAGACCTTGCTCGCAGGGGGATGAGATTTTTTTCGTCTGCAGGCATTTTTCTTTCCCATAATATTTTTGGAACAACTCCGAACATTGCGCCGCCATCTATTGCAAATTTGCCTGTTTCAACGGAAAAGCATTCATAATCTCCAAATTTCATAACTTCACCTGTTTTCCTTATACCCGCATCCCTTTTCTATGCAGGCGTAAAAAGCGCCTTCCCTTTTAGTTGTTTTTTCGACAAGAAATTTAGCCTTGCATTCGGGACATTCTTTTGCGACCGGCTTATCCCAGATGGCAAATGTACATTCAGGATAGCGGCTGCATCCATAGAAGATTTTACCGCGCCTTGATTTCCTTTCAACAAGGCTGCCGCCGCACCCTTTTTCAGGGCATTTAACACCTGTATCCCGTCCAGCATGATTTGAATTTATTGATTTAGTGTTTTTACAATCAGGATATCCGCTGCAGGCAAGAAACGGCCCGTATTGTCCCTGTTTTAAGACCATAGGCTTGCCGCATTTTTCACAAATTTCGCCGGAAGCCTCATCTTTGGACGGTTCAACAGGCTGGATTTTACCTGTTTCATCCCTTGTGTAGTTTGTTGAATATTTGCATTCAGGGTATCCGCTGCAGGCAAGATATTGCCCATTTTTACCCACCTTGATATGCAACTGTCTCTTACATCTGGGACAGGTTAAACCTGTTGGGATACCCACGCCCCGCATGCTGAGCATCGATTCTGATGCAGCATCCAGATCTTTTTTAAAAGGATCGTAAAAACGTGTAAGTATCTCCAGGTAATCGGCCTCTGCATCTTCAATGCTGTCCAGACTATTCTCCATTCTCGCAGTAAAATCGACGCCAAATATATCAGGAAAGCTTTGTACGAGAAGATCGTTTACAATGAACCCTAATTCGCTTGGCCTGAAATAACCTTTGGCAAAATCTACATATCCTTTTGCTCTAATAGTTGATAATATGGCGGCATAGGTGCTGGGACGTCCTATTCCGTTTTCCTCAAGCTCTTTGATAAGTGATGCTTCTGAAAATCTTGGGGGCGGCAATGTAAAATGCTGCTTTGGATCCAATTTGTTGAGTTTTAATACCATGCCTTCAGAAAGCTTTGGAAGATCATCTGCTTTTCTTTCCCTTTCATCTGCATCGTCAACCGACATATAAAGAGTCATAAAGCCTGGAAATTTAATGGTTGACCCGCTTGCGGCAAATAAATAGGAACCGGCTTTGATAGATATCAAACTGGTGTCTATAAGGGCCTGCGCCATTTGCGATGCAACAAACCTTTTCCATATAAGGGTGTATAGAGCTAACTGGTCTTTGGAAAGATAACCGGCAATTTTTTCAGGCGCATTAAAGACCGATGTAGGCCGTATGGCCTCATGCGCGTCTTGAGCCTTTTTGCGGTTTTTGAAAAATCTTGGTTTTTCAAGAGCATATTGTTTGCCAAAACGCTCCCGAATCAGCAAAAGGGCTTCTTCGGCAGCCTCTTTTGATATCCTGGTTGAATCTGTACGCATGTATGTGATAAGCCCTTCCGGCTTGCCAGGCCCCAGGTCTATACCTTCATAGAGCTGCTGCGCTACAATCATAGTCTTTTTAGCAGAAAATCTCAGTTTTCTGATGGCTTCCTGCTGCAGTTTGCTTGTGATAAAAGGGGGAAGAGGATTTCTTTTTGTGGTTTTTTCCTGAACCTTTTCTACTATAAACCTGGTTTCAGACAGATCATTAAGAATGGCGGTTGAAGCCTTTTCATCGGGAATCCTGATCTTCTTTCCGTCTTTTTTCGCAAGTTTTGCGGTAAAGGGAGGTGGTGCGTTGTCCTCAAGATAGGCTGTTATCGACCAGTATTCTTCCGGGTTAAAGGCATAAATGGCCCGCTCCCTCTCGCAGATTATCCTTACCGCTACAGATTGCACCCTTCCTGCGCTCAGCCCGCCTTTGACCTTGCGCCACAGCAGGGGCGAAACCTGATATCCCACCAGCCTGTCTAATATTCTGCGTGCCTGTTGAGCCTCATATTTTTTCTTGTTGAGCTTTTCAGGAGCGGCAATCGCCTTATTGATGGCATTTTGTGTAAGTTCGTGGAAAAGAACCCTGTGAAATTTTCTATCCTTTTTTTTCAGAACTTCGGCCGCGTGCCATGCAATTGCCTCGCCCTCTCTGTCAGGATCAGGAGCAAGGTAGATATCTTTAGCATCGCCCGCAGCCCTTTTTAATGATGATATAACTTTTTGCTTTCCAGGGATGTTTTTGTATTTTGGCTTGAAATCTTTTTCAATATCAATGCCCATTTCCTTTGCAGGCAGATCTTTTATGTGCCCAACCGTTGCGGCCACATTATAGCCTTTGCCAAGATACTTTTTTATGGTTCTAACTTTTGTCGGTGATTCAACTACGATAAGCGGTTTGCTCACTATTACTCCTTTCCTAACGCATGCTTTCGGTTTTTATGGAAAAGAGTTTGCCGGGTGTTTGCACTGCAACCCCTTTTAATTCCAGCTTAAGCAATATGCTCAAAAGTTTCCCTGGTTCCATAGAAATTTTTCTCACAAGCTCGTCTATATGAACAGGATATGGCCCAAGCGCTTTATATACCGTCAATTCCTCTGATGAAAACGGCGGAAGCTTATCCGTTGTTTTGTTCTGATCTGTGTTTTCGGTTGTGGCATGCCCCTGCAAAAGAGGCGCAAGCTCTTCTATAATATCCTGCGTTTGTTCAACCAGTTTGGCTCCCTGTTTGATAAGTGTATGTGTGCCGGTGCTTTTAAAGGAATGGATGCTTCCC
>JAPVVG010000140.1 GCA_028571455.1 Desulfobacteraceae bacterium
CCGATCGTCCATGTCAAAGCTCCAGCATTTCCGGTTAAACGCGAGACAGGTGTCAGCCACCACTCCACCGCCTGCCATGGGATCAAACACCAGATCGTTCTGATCTGAAAAATAATACAGGATGTGTGCAATCATTTGGGCAGGGATTCGACCGGGCCAATCGTCTCCGAAACGTTTATCACAATCATTCCAGTTCCACATGTCCCATGTCCGCAGTCCCCAGTTAAGCGCCTTGAATCTATCAAGATCGTCTTTCCCTTCTAAGGCAATAGACCAAGACAAGGGGTTCTGCCCACCCATGCTTTTCAGCTACCTGAGGGACTGTAAAACCTTTCGTTAGATCGGTATTTAGAACATTTGCCAATGTTGGCATTTTTTCTAAATGCTTCGATACCGTTCTTTGTATAATACCTAATCTGGTTCCGATCCTTTCTTGAGGGATACTATTCCGGTGCATATGGAAAATCTTTAGATCCATTTCCAACTCGGTTGATGCTCTTAAATCAGCAATATAAGAGTCGACTGCCTGCCTTGAACGACCGATTGCCTGCCCGATCTCAAAAGATGTCAAACGGGGATTGTTTTCATATACCCGACGGGCCGTCGTTCTGGCTTCATCTTCAGTTAACTGGAGAGGGCCTATGGCCTTTTTCGCTGCATAGAGGAGGGGATCAACACCATCCAGCGTTATAATGAGGACCGGTATTTCGATTGCGCCGATCTCCTTGTATGCGTGCCAGCGGTGGGCTCCGTCCAGAATGCGGTATTTATCAGTATAATCCGGATGAATCTGTACCTCAAGGGGATCGATCTTGAACCCATCGCGCATGTTTTCGGCAAACATCGAGACGCGCTTTGGATAAACGCTGCTTCTCGGATATATTTCATCATCCAGGATTATTTGTGTAATGGGAACTGTGCAGGCTGTTTTTGTCATGATGCCCCTTTCTGCAATAATCGAAAAGAGGTCAGGGGTCAACCTGTACTCTTCACAGTTTCAATTTCTTCTTTAGGATAGCGACTTTTTTGCTTAAATTTTTATTGTTTTCAGTTTATCAGGAACGGGATCTGTCCATATTGATTTTGCTAAATGAAAGTGGTTTAATTGCCAAGCATTAATTCAAGCTTTTGACACCGTTTTCTTGTCAATAGAACAATGTCGGTCGAGTTTCGCGCCAGCAGTGAAAGCTGCCAGGCTTTCACTGTCGAGTGAAGCGTCAGGTTGGGTGCAACCTATTTGCCCTAATCAACTTCTCTTGGCTCAGTGATAAGTCTAATGCCATTTAATATTTGAGAAATACGATCTCTTGACAACGTTCCGATTTTCTCGGATAAATCGCTTTTGTTCACGGTGAAAATTTGAGAAATATTCACGACACTTTTTTTAGGTAAGTTGGCCTCACCTTTGTTCAATATAACATTACCGGGTGCGTTCGATCTCTTAAGATTTGATGTCAACGAGCATACTACGACCGTATTGACACGGCTACGATTGAAAAGATTGTTTTGAATGACAACATGGGGATGGCGATAGCCAGGTTCAGACCCTGAGGGCTCGTTGAATTCTATCCAAAATAGATCACCTTGGTTGATTACCATTGATTTTTCACCATGTTGTAATGGCGTGGGTGCATCTTGGACACTATTAGTTCAGATTCAGGCAAGTCATCATAGGCTTCATTAAGTAATTGAAGAAGCTCAATATTTTTATGACGCTGTATGAATTCTTGAGCGGCCAATGCAAATAAACGACTTCTTGAAATATTTAAATCTTTTGCAAGAATGTTCATCTGTTCAAAAATTGGCTTTTCAATTGATATAGCTGTCTTAATATTCGCCATATTGCTATGCCTCCATTAATAACCAAAAGTATAACCAATAGTATTGCCTATGTCAATATTATTTTCCAATTTTAGCACCTATTAAATGTTAAGAAATAAATTAGTGATATTTGATATTAATAGAGAATGGTCAAGTAATTATCTATTTCCCTTGACATTTCGCCTACTTTTCCAAAAGAAATACATACCGCAATTTACGCACGCACATTCGGCGGGTCAAAAATAAAGCATCATGATCAAGTGTGGAAAATCATCGTTCAGCTCATAAAGGATAATGCCGCTTCCGAAGAATTCTGCGAAGGTTGTTTGATGGGTTGGATGGTGATAAATCAGACGGTTTTTGATGTTTTTACTATTCTCGCCATTGTCTCGCCGGCCTTGCTATTTATGACTATGTCCGCAAGCTCGTCACATGGCGTCTCGCCGATGTTGATGATAACCAGTCTTGCGCCTGCTTCTTTTGCATATACTGGCATAAAAGCTGCAGGGTAAACTGCAAGTGAAGAGCCTATAACAATAAAAAGATCACAATTTCTGGAGTGTTTAATCGAGGCATCCTTTGCACTGGATGGAAGAGCTTCGCCAAAGAAGATAATATCCGGCTTTAAAATACCGTGACATTTCTCACAGTCTGGAATTTCAATCCCTTTTTTTAGTTTTTCCTTGATATATTTCACATTATACTGTTCGCCGCAGCTCAGACATCTAACCAGCTTCATATTTCCATGTAATTCAAAAACCTTATCCGGAGAATTTCCAGCCTTCTGGTGAAGATCATCTATGTTCTGCGTAATAACGCAATCAAGCTTGCCTATCTTTTCCAATTCTGCAATAGCATAGTGAGCCTGATTTGGTTTAACGCTTGAAAAAAGGCCTCCTTCAACGAGAACTTTCCATTGCTTTTTTCTTGTCTCTTCACTGGTTAAAAATTTTTGTATAGTAAAATCATCAGGATCGAATTTGGTCCAGATTCCTCCGGGGCTGCGAAAATCCGGAATTCCTGATTCCGTGCTGACACCTGCTCCGGTAAAAACAACAATCCGGTCAGAAACAGAAATCATTTCTGCTACAGCTCTGATTTTTGCATCCAAGAGGCAAGGATCATTCACTTTTTTAGCTTTCCAATCGGCATGATATAGAGCGGATGCTCATCCGCCATTGCATGGATGACTGTTTTAACCCGGTCGTCATAAAAGGCGCCGATGGTTAATGCCCCAAGCCCCAATGAAACAGCCTGCAAGCAGACATTTTGGGATGCGTGCCCAACTTCCATATAAACATACTGCATGCCTCTATTCCCATACTTTCCGGTGATACGTTCATATACGGCGCAAAACACCATAACAAGAGGCGCTTCCATTACTGAAGATTGATTTAAAGCAGCACCGCACAATTGCGCTCGCCGGTCTCCCTCTAAAATCTTGAACAATTCATGTCTATGAGGCCTGTATTTATAAATACCTGCGGGAAGGTCTTGCACCCTGCTGGCGACAATGTATACTTCAAGAGGATAAAGCGCTCCCGCTGAAGGCGCTGTTCTAAAACCTCTCGAATCTGTTATCCCCTGCGCAGACCACAAAAGCTGCGAGACTTCGGCAAGCGTCAAAGCTTCTGCAGCATAACTTCGCACAGACCGTCTTTTCAATAAAGCTGTCTCAACCGGAATATTGCCGTCAAACCGTGGGGCAGGCAGTTTTACGATTTCTTTGGATTTGTCAATAGTCATGGCTTCACCCATTGTTAGAGGAAAGCATGTGATGCTTAACAAAAAAATTATTTCATAAATCACAACGAGTATAAAGTATCTTTTCATTGCGCCAAATTCTTTAAGACCGTTATATACTGCTATAAGCGTTCCAAGACATGAAGGTATCTTAAGGGGAGGGTTGACCATGTCTTTTTGTTATGTCTTCGGCAGGTAAGGAGTGAGATCCTGAATATATTTCGTCAGGACATTGAATCCACCTTGCTTTAAAGCGGAAATCGCTTTTTCGCCGTCTGCAGCGGAAACACGTATCACCAGGCGATAAAAGCCAGGATAATCTTTCTCCGGCCAGCTAAAAAGGCTGCGGACGTTAATATTCTGTTCCTTGAGAATCTTTGATACGTCTGCCAGTACCCCGATGCGATCTCCAACCAGAACGCTAAATCGCGTGCTATCCCTGTCAATTCCGATTGCTTCGAGCAGAACTCCCATGACATCGGTGCTGGTTATGATTCCGAGGAGCTTGTCGCCATCCACTACCGGCAGGGAACTGATTCTGTTCTCCTGGAGTATGCTTGCAGCACGTTCAATAGTCGTGTCAGGAGTAATGGTAATGGTCTTTTTGACCATAATGGAATCAACCGTCACGGTATTCAACAGGTAGTTCAACTCGTGAGTACTCAGCGATGTTGCCGATGATGCCCAGCTCCTTTTAAGATCCCTGTCCGATACAATACCGATAAGCTCGTTTTTCTTGTCTACAACCAGAAGATGTTTAATCTGCTTTTTTTCGAGAATGTCTCTTGCTTCGATCAGTGTAGTCTTCGGCGCTATGGTAACAAGGTCTGTGTGCATGACTCTGCCAACATACATAAGATGACCTCCTTTTTTTGCAAAACAGATGCGAATTATGATATTTTATAATTTTAAACTGCTGATATTGATTCCTTAATCATTCAATTAACATAACTTATTAGTTAAAGGCAAGAATTATTCACTCAAGTTTCGCACCCTTCATTTCTATCAATATCAAGGCGGTAAAGGGTCGAATTCATTTTTTCAGCGCTTTCCGGGCGCTCCTTGTTTCGATCCGGGTGATATTTACGAGAAAAAACTGTCAAGATAAAGAGGAGGCGGTTAAGCAAAGAATAGTTGAATTGCCCGGCTTTTAGTGCTATTTTAAAAATAGTGTGATCCACTCAAAAAGTAATTATTTCGTCATTCCGGACGAGGCCAAGCGAGATCCGGAATCCAGTCAACCGGCCAATTTCCTGGATGCCGGATCAAGTCCGGCATGACCGAGAATGAGATAAAATTATTAAAAAAACAATGACGTGTCGCAGCAGCAGCACGAAAAACTGTCTAAAAAATGGACGTTTTATCAACCCAATTTACGAAGTCTGAATGTATGGATCCGCAGATATTAAGTGAATATTTCAAAAAATGTTTTCTTGCCGTAGATGGTCTGTGGTTTATGATGTTAGAGAAAACAGACTCATTTGACAAAGCCCTTGAGATTGATGCCAGGGTATGGAAAATATTGCCGAAGATACAGGCCAGGAAGATAAAGGAGTTATTAAAGCTGGGAACCGCCACGGAGGAGGATCTGATAAGCGCCCTTAAGTTCAAGCTGGATGCCGAAGATTTTGTGAGCGAGGTCTTGAGGAAAGATTCACAGATTAATATCATCATCAAGAAATGCCCATGGCTCACTTTGTTAAAACAATCGAATCGAGAGCATCTGGCAGAAAGGATCAGTGACGTAATATGCTCTGTCGAGTATGGGGTCTTTGCCGGAGAATTTATGGAAGATATGGATTTTGAAGTAATATCACGGCAATGTTCGGGAGACGAGGTTTGTTCATTTGTGCTGGAAAAATGCTTGACTTAAAAGCAAGCAACCTATTATATACTTTAACTAAAATCAGCTCGTTAAGAAAACAGAACAAAAAGGAGTTTCGATGAACAGGGTGGGCTTAATTAATGCGCTTAAGGATAAAACCGGCATAAGTAGAAAAGTGGTTAAAAAGATCATTGATACGTTTTTTGGCACAATAACAAAAACCCTTTCCAATGGCGAGCGAGTTGAAATCAGGGGTTTTGGAAGTTTTACGGCTAAAAAATATAAGCCATACACGGGTCGAAACCCAAAAACCGGCAAACAAATTAAGGTGCATTCCAAGAAACTGCCGTTTTTCAAAGTAGGTAAAGAGTTAAAAGATAAGGTCGACAATTAACAAGAATGGGCGATTAACTCAGTGGGAGAGTGCTACCTTCACACGGTAGAAGTCACTGGTTCAAATCCAGTATCGCCTACCAACTGTAAGAAATATAGGGGGTTACGGTTTTTTATTAACTGTAACCCCTTTTTTGTCGGAAAAGAGAAAACGTAAAACGATAATGCACTTGCCTTAGGATGGTAATCCATGCTAAGTTTTCAAATTAGCGCAGGTTTACTTACAGGGAGGAGAACAATTGATAGCAAAGATCTTAAGCAGCGCTGTTATCGGCATAGATGCCTATCTGGTGGAAGTGGAAGTAGATATAGCCCAAGGTCTTCCCACATTTACTACTGTAGGGCTCCCTGAAACAGCTGTAAAGGAAAGCAAGGAGAGGGTTAAGTCCGCCATTAATAATTCCGGCTACAACTTTCCCGCCGACAGGATAACTGTAAATTTAGCCCCCGCAGACATCAAAAAGGAAGGCACGGGTTTTGATTTGCCTATAGCATTGGGAATATTGGCCGCATCCGGCATAATCCCCATGGGAATAGCCTCCAGGTACCTTGTTTTAGGCGAGCTTTCATTGGACGGCCGCATAAAACCTGTAAATGGCTCTCTTCCCATGGCCATTGCCGCAAAAGCTGCTGACTATTTGGGAATTATCGTGCCATACGATAATAGACATGAAGCATCGGTGGTAGATGAGATATCGGTTCTTCCTGTGAAAACTCTGTCCCAGATAGTTAATTTCCTTTGCGGATTTACTCAAATCAAGCCTGAAAAAACCGATATTTCTGCTATACTTGGCCAGGCTTGCAAGTTTGAAGTGGATTTTTCCGAAGTCATGGGACAGGAGCATGTCAAGCGGGCTCTGGAAGTAGCATCTGCCGGAGGCCACAACTTAATTATGGTCGGCCCTCCCGGTTCCGGAAAGACCATGCTGGCAAAACGTCTGCCAACCATACTCCCTCCCCTTACTTTTGACGAAGCAATTGAAACCACCAAAATTTATTCCGTAGTTGGAATGCTTTCAAGAGGCCAGGCCCTGGTTACAAAAAGGCCTTTCAGATCTCCTCACCACACGATATCGGATGCAGGTTTAATCGGAGGAGGCCATATCCCCAGACCGGGCGAGGTAAGCATGGCTCATAATGGAGTTCTCTTTCTGGACGAACTTCCGGAATTTAAAAAACATGTATTAGAAGTGCTGCGCCAGCCGGTGGAAGATTTAAATGTAACTATTTCCCGTGCCTCATCATCCATAACCTACCCTGCCGGTTTTATGCTGGTCGCCGCTATGAACCCGTGTCCGTGCGGCTACTTTTCCGATCCAAAGCACGAGTGCCGGTGCACATATCAGCAGATTCGTAAGTACAGATCAAAGATTTCAGGCCCCTTGATGGACAGAATAGATATTCATGTTGAAGTACCCGCGGTTCCATATAAAGACCTTTCAGGGGAATCATGGGCCGAATCGTCAGAAGATATTATGAAACGGGTAATTGCATCCCGCTTAATTCAATCCAAACGATTCAACAGAACAAAAATATTTTGCAACTCCCAGATGAACAATCGCCATATTAAAAAATATTGCAAAATCGACGATGTGTCCTGCAGTCTTCTTGAAGCGGCCATAGATAAATTCGGTCTGTCCGCCCGCGCTTATAACCGTATCCTGAAAATCGCCCGTACCATCGCCGATTTGGCCGGAGAAAAAGATATTCAGATCGACCATATTTCCGAGGCAATTCAATACAGGAGTCTGGACAGAAACAGGCGCGAATTTTGATGGCGTCGTAAAAAGATTTAGACTATTATGAAAAGTTTATGGAACGATGATGAGGCAAAAAGCTTCTCCGATGATCCATTAAAGCTCAGGGTTTACACCTCCCGGTTATTGGGCCGGGAACCGGAATTGGTTTTGCATGGCGGAGGCAACACATCCGTAAAAGCTAAAATAAAAAATTTCTTCGGCGACATTGAAGAGGTGCTGTATATAAAAGAAAGCGGCTGGGATCTGAAAACGATTCAGACCTCAGGATTTGCTCCTGTCAAGCTGGAAGTTCTGAAAAGGATGGCAAAACTTGAGCGCCTGTCTGATACAGATATGGTCAAACTTCAAAGATCGGTAATGATCGATCCTTTAGCTCCGAATCCTTCTGTAGAAGCCATCTTGCACGCCATTATACCCTTCAAATATGTCGATCATACTCATGCGGATGCGGTCGTAACGATCACCAATAACGAAAAAGGCAAAAGCCTGATTCGAAAAATTTACAAAGACAAGGTCTTGATTGTGCCTTATGTAATGTCCGGTTTTATCCTGGCAAAAAAAGTCTATGAAATGACCCGCAATATCAACTGGCATGAGGTTGAAGGGATAATCCTGATGAACCACGGCATCTTTACCTTTTCAGACCATGCCAAAGCAAGTTATAAGCAAATGATCCATCTTGTTTCCCTTGCTGAAAACTATCTTCAAGCAAGCGGGGCATTTGACTCTATTGCCAAGGCAAAAGCCAAAGAAGATCTGTCTACGCTGGCGGGAATTCGCAAACAGGTTTCGCTGGCAAAGGGAGGGGCGATGATAGCTAAACTGGACAAAAGCCCCCAGGCATGTGGTTTTGCCAATCTTCCAAATGTAAACTCCATTGCTTGCCGCGGCCCTTTAACTCCTGATCATGTGGTTCGCACAAAGCAGATGCCGGTTGTAATAAAAGGAGATGTTGAAAAAGCAATAACCAAATACTGCTCGGCATACAAAGAGTATTTTCAGCGAAATACCGACTCGCCGTGCTCGCGCACTGTCGCAGCAGGTGGTCATCTGCTTTGTCTTGATCCGGCCCCCAGGTGGGCGGTCTGGCCCGGGCACGGTATAATGGCTTTTGGGCAAAGTGTAAGGGAAGCAAATATTGTTTTTGATATTGCTTTTCATACTATCCGGGCAATTCAGTGGGGTGAAAGCATAGGCGGCTGGAAAGCCTTGCCGGAAAAAGATATTTTCGATATGGAATACTGGGAGCTGCAACAATCAAAATTGCGCAAAGAAGACACAACTCGAACATTCCAGGGCAAGATAGCCCTTGTTACCGGCGCTGCAAGCGGCATAGGGCTTGCGTGTGCCAAAGCGCTGCACGAACATGGTTCTGCGGTTGTTGGCCTGGATCTAAACCCTGCAATCACCCGGATGTTCGATCAACCGGATCTGGTAGGATTGGCTGGCGATATCTCTGATGATAGAGCTATAAAAGAAGCAGTAGAATTTACTGTTCGTAGTTTTGGCGGCCTCGATATATTGATAAACAATGCTGGAATTTTTACCAAGAGCCAAAGCATTGAAGAGATGGAGGCTGAAACCTGGAATCGAAGTATGGAGATCAATTTATCGAGTCACCAGCGATTGCTAAAAATATGCATCCCTTATCTCAAACAGGGTATTGATCCGACCGTGATATTCATCGCTTCAAAAAACGTCCCTGCTCCCGGCCCTGGCGCTTCCGCCTATTCGGTTGCCAAAGCAGGTTTAACCCAGCTTGCCCGAGTGGCAGCGCTGGAATTAGCTGCAGATGGGATTAGAGTTAATATCATTCATCCTGATGCTGTGTTTGATACCGGCATATGGACTCAAGAAGTCTTAAATGAGCGGGCAAAACATTACGGGCTGACAGTTGCAGAATATAAGACTAAAAATCTATTGAAAACCGAAGTAAGATCAAAAGATGTTGCGGCTATGGTCTGCGCTATGGCAGGCCCGGCTTTTGCCAAAACAACAGGGGCTCAGGTTCCAATAGACGGCGGCAACGAAAGAGTAATTTAATAAAAAAAGGAGAGAGATAAATGCCTGATGCAGATGAAATAAAAGAGGCTAAAAAGTTTTATTCAGATATTCCCCAAAAGACGGAAGGGTTTTTTCTAAAAGGATCAAATTCTCTTGACTGGGGTATTAAAAACCGGCTCGCCCGGATCTTTAACCCTGAATCTGGCCGCACAGTCATGTTAGCCATAGACCATGGCTATTTCCAGGGCCCGACCACAGGCCTGGAACGGATTGACATAAATATTCTTCCTTTGGTTCCTTATGCGGACACACTTATGTTAACACGGGGCATATTAAGGAGCATTGTTCCTCCGACAACGACAAAGTCCATTGTTTTGAGAGTTTCCGGCGGGACAAGCATACTAAAGGAACTTTCCAACGAAGATATTGCCGTGGATATCGAGGAATCGATACGTCTCAACGTTTGCGCCATGGCTGTCCAGGTATTCATCGGCGGCGAACATGAAAGGGAATCGATCATAAACATGACCCGCATGGTGGATATGGGAATGCGTTATGGAATCCCGACCCTGGCTGTAACCGCAGTCGGCAAGGATATGAACCGCGATGCACGCTACTTCAGACTCGCTGCCAGGATCTGCGCCGAACTTGGAGCACACTATATAAAAACATACTATATTGAAAAAGGTTTTGAAACCGTCACCGCTTCATGCCCTGTTCCTATCGTCATGGCCGGGGGGAAGAAAATACCTGAACTTGACGCCTTAACAATGGCTTATAATGCAGTTCAGCAGGGCGCTAACGGGGTTGACATGGGACGGAATATCTTCCAGTCTGAATCCCCAATCGCGATGATCCAGGCTGTGCGGGCTGTTGTCCATGATAATGAGACGCCGGAAAAGGCTTTTGATCTCTATAATACTATAAAGAACCTCTAAAAACATTCCTGACATCTCTTACAATAAGATAAAGGGCTGGAACATAGAGAAGTGTCAAAACTGTGGCTGCAAGAAGCCCAAAGCTAATGCTCACTGCCATGGGTATTAAAAATTGGGCCTGAAAACTCCGCTCCAAGAGAAGCGGGAAAAGCCCTGCAATGGTTGTTATTGATGTAAGCAATACAGGCCGGAATCTTACCTTGCCGGATTGTACAACTGCTGTTTCAATTTCCATACCGTTTCGAGCTGCCCTGTTAATAAAATCTATTAGTATAAGTGAATCGTTTACAACTATGCCGGACAGAGCCACTATGCCGAAAATGCTTATCATCGTAATCGCCAATCCCATCACAAGATGACCTGCAATAGCCCCTATAAGGCCGAAAGGAATTGCCATCATTATTATAACAGGCTGAATATAAGAACGGAACTGGCTCGCTAACAAAAGGAATATTCCCATAAGGGCAAGCACATATCCGTTTTTCAGGCTGCCGAGCGATTCTCTGGTCCTTTTCTCCTGTCCTTCTAAATCGTATTCTAATCTAGGATACCGCTCAATCAGCTTTGGAAGAAAATCTTTGTTAAGATCAGCCACAATCTTGCTTGCATTTGCAATTGATTCATCAAGATTCGAAATAACCGTTATCACACGTTTTCTATCAACCCTGTGAATCACGGAATAGGCTCTTCCATGGGTTATATCTGCAACTTCTTCGATGGGAATCTCCTGCCCGTCAATTGTCCGAATGCGCATTTCCTCAATGCCGGCAATGCTCCTTCTGTCAGAAGCGTCATATCTTACCATAACCTTAATATCATCTCTGCCTCTCTGGATGCGCACTGACTCCTCGCCATAAAATGCCTGGCGAAGCTGTCTTGCAATATCTCTCATGGTTATTCCAAGAGAACCGGCCCCTTCCTTTATATTAACCTGTTTCTCCTCCTTGCCCGGCTTGAAATCATCTGTAATATCAAATGTCCCGGGATAAGTTCGCATTTCAATCTTAAGTTCGTCTGCGGCACGCCTGAGCTCATTAAAATCTCTGCCTACAAGCTGGATTTCAATAGGATTGCCTCCGGGCCCACCCTCAAGAGTTGTAAATGTCAGCGTTTCCACCCCTGGAATTTCTCCGGTTAAATCTCGCCATTTGTTTAAAACAGTATTTACAGAAAGACCCCGCCTTTTTTCCGATGGGACCAGTTCTATCCATACCACGCCGCAGTGGCCTCCGGATTCCCCAAGCTTCCAGTCCCTTCTCGGTATCATGCCTACCAGCGCAAATGTATTTACAATTATATCTCCGTTGTTTTTTAATTTTTTATTGAATAAATCGTTTAATTTAAAGGCCTGTTTTTCAAGATGTTCTATGGTTTTCTCGGTAACTTTAAACGGTGTGCCCAAGGGATAGCCAACCTCGGCAATAACCCAGTTACTCTCCCCTTTTGGGAAAAAAACAAAGGGCACATAACCGCCGGCCACAATGCCAAGGCTTATTATAAGCACCCCCAGACCAATAGCAAAAGTAAAGTATCTGTTCTTTACTACATATTTTAAAGCTGAAGTATAATACTTCTCAATCACAACGTTAAGTAAATGTTCAACTTTAACTCTGATGCGTTCGTGCCATGAGGCCCTGCTGTCTGTTTTTAACGCCGGTCTTGTCAAAGCGCCGCTTAAATGGGCTGGAAGTATGATAAGAGCTTCTCCTAATGATATGATCAAAATCGCTATAACCGCCCTTGGCATAACGGCAATAAATTTACCCATTATTCCTGTAATAAAGAGCAGAGGAATAAATGCAACAATTGTGGTGCTAACAGCCATGACCACGGGCCAGCCAACCTCCTTTAAGCCATCAACTACAGCAGCCGAAGGCGACTTCCCCCTGCCGAAATGAGTAAAAATATTTTCTCCTATTATAATAGCATCATCAACCAGTATGCCAAGGGTCATGATAAAAGCAAAAAGTGAAATCATGTTGATTGTTTCACCTGAAAGGTCGAGCACGAGAAAGGATCCCATAAAGGATATGGGTATGCCGACAGAGACCCAGAAAGCCAGGCGCAGGTTTAAAAACAGGGCCAGAGCAATAAAAACAAGAACAATCCCCTGAGCCCCGTTGCGAAGAAGCATGTTAATCCTGTCCTGGACCATTGTCGATAAGTCAAACCATGTGGCAAGATACACGCCTTCAGGCATTTTAGCTTTTTGTTTTTCAACATAATCCTTAACACACCTTGTAACCTTGATGACATCCTCCGTGCTTGTCCTGTTCACCTGGACAAGAGCCGCGGGTCTGCCGTTAAACCTTGCTTTGACATCAGTATCTTCAAAACCATCGATTATATTTGCAACCTGTCCAAGCCGGACAAGCGTTCCATCATTTAAAGTAATAAGCGGAATGCCTTCAAATTCACGACCCGTATAGAGCTGTCCCTTTGATCTTACCAGTATCTCGCCATGGGAAGTCTTGATATTTCCGCCGGGGAGATCAATACTCCCTGTCTTTACGGCCCTTACAACATCATCAAATGAAATGCCGTATCGCCTGAGATTTTCTTCAGACACCTCTATTGCGATTTCATAGTCTCTGACTCCGACAAGATTTACCAGGGAAACAGACTCGGTATCTACAATATCATCCCTGATTTTTTCAGCTTTCTTGCGCAGGAGTTTCTCAGAAACATCGCCATATACCGCCACAGTGATGGCTGGATTCCTGTTTAATATTTCGATGACAACCGGTTCTTCAGCATCATCCGGAAAGTTGTCAATAAGATCCACCTCTGCTTTTATATCATCAAGCACTCCCTGTGTGTCGGCATCAGAATCAAGTTCAACCAAAACCGATCCCCTGCCCTCGTAAGCAGTAGAAAAAATGCGGTCTATTCCTTCAATTCCTATGATACTCTCCTCGATCTTGACACATATACCCTCCTCAATCTCCTCAGGGCTCGCCCCAGGGTAAACAACACTCACATTGATCATGTCCAAAGAAAACTGTGGAAACATCTCCCTTCGCATATTCATCACTGTAATAAGCCCGGCAACAATGATAAAAATCATGATAAGGTTTACCGTAACCCGGTTATTTATCGACCATTTTCCTAAAGATTTCATGATGCTTGTTGTCTGTTATTCGATTTATCGTAATAAGTTAGCTCTTTCAAAGAGATTAAATTCCCCAAGTAAGTGGTTTCATTCTCTTTTCAATTTTTTTAAGGGTATCGATCAAATCATTTTCATTGGGCAATTTACCAATAACCAATTCTTTAAAAATTGTTCGGTATGTGGATCTGATATGATTCCAGGTCACCTCTGGGTCTTTAAAAATTAATGCCGAGCAAGGGTGTTCTTCTAACCAAGCATTATTATTTTTATAACTGATAAAATCGTCTTTTCCGACCTTCACCAGCATTTTATAAAATTCAGCGCTTTCAAAAAAAGATTTAATTGATCCATTACTTAGCATGAGATGGATGTCATATACATGCCTGATTTTGTTTGACAAATTTGTGTAGGGATCATCCATTTGTGAAAAACGGACCAAGCTCATTATCTTTTCACAAAATGTTCGTTCTATGCTTAATACCTGAACTTTAAATGGCTGTAGACCGTATTCCATGATCAAAGCCTCCTGTCCAGTGAGTTTCATCACTTCAAAGACATAACTACTTACTTCTTCACTTGTGAACGGTTCATAATTTCCAAGCCAGGTAGATTCAAGTATGATTTGCTCTCTTGCCTGCCCGAAACTTCCCTCAAAAAGCCTGTTATACCGGTAAACTGTTTTTCTGATATTACCCTTTTTGTTTGTCAAACCTTCAACTTGAATTTCAGACAATACATTCTCAACAACCTTGCTTATGCTTCGAATCTTTCTTTTCAGTTGGTTGTCGTTTTCTCCTTTATTGCGCAACACAACCAGATCAATATCCTCTGAAAACCTCTGAATAAGTTTATGGCATTTTGAAAGCGAGGTTCCGCCCTTAAAAACAATTTGATCCGCTATATTTGAATGGAATATTTCATATAGCACCAAGGTTACCCAATAATCTTTTTCCACATAGATTTCCGGAATGCTAAATCGCTGTGAAGCAGATAGTACAGCATCTTGGAAAAGCTCTTTATTTTGATGCAGTTTCAACCTGTTTAATATTCCATTCCGGTACTGTTGAAAGAATTTGTTTGTCTATCCCCAAATCATAAACTGTCAACGAATTCAGGCTTTGTTTCAATTGATTCGTGTCCTGCTCAGTTTTTAATTTTTCCAATAAAGCCCCAAGAAATGCACGGGTTCTGGGAGGATATTTCAGGGCGTATCGAATAAGACGTAAAAGATCTTTTTGTTTTAATCCTTTTGTGAAATTCAAAAGATAGCTGACAGCCATAGCCTTATCCAAATTTGGAATTTTTTTGAAATCCTTTAACACATCAAGTATTTCAAGCAGATAGAAATTATCATTTGTAACATCAATATAACTTTTTACCCTCCGCACTTTAACATTGCCGATTTGAGTACGAATTTCTTTAACCTTGCTTGAAACCTTTATATCTTTTGGGACCTGAGTGGTTAACCCAATTCTGTTATACAATGCAGTACCTGTTATATAAGCGATTCTTTTATCCCCAATGAACATGTATGGACGTAGCAGTTCTTCTTCTCGCGGCTTCAATTCTCCAAATAAAGTTTTTTGGGGTTTGTAAAAAACTCCTGTTGAGATCCGCTTTATAATTTTTTTTGCAATCAGTCTTTCAATGGCTTTTGCAGCAGCGCCATACTCTTTATTTGAAATACACAGTTGCTGATACTTAAACGTGATACCCGCAGGCATTTTATTGATTTTTCTACTTATTTTTTCTGTTATTTTCATTTTCAGATCATTGCTCCCCAACTTTATAGAGAGCATAGAGAGAACACAACGTTTTGTCAAGTATTCTCCGGAAAATACTTGACAAAAGGGGCATTGGAGGGGGTCTGAGGGAATCTGAAATTATTACATCAAGATTATAGTAATTTGGCGCTTTCTGCTGAAATTCGGAAATTCCGAATTTTTTCAAAGTTTGGTTCTCTTCCAGCTCTTCTTTCTGCATAAATATTTTTAATATGCTCATTTATGGTAGATTTTGCTTTCCCAAAAAGCATTGCCATTTTCCTAAAGATTTCATGAGCCCTGTTGTCTGTTATTCGATTTATCGTAATAAGTTAACTCTTTCAAAGAGATTTTTTTGACAGGATTAAAACATTAATAATACAGCATCCCATTTTATCAATAATTTATTGACTATCCAATTATGCTGTAGATGCCAATGCCACAGATTACATATAAATATCGCAACTGTCTGTGAATAAGGCTGAATGTTTGATTTATAGCAGATATCTTTAACGCTTAGTTAAGCCATAGCGCAGGAGAGCCACGGGCGAATTGCCGCCTGGAGATCGCCCGCATGCCCGAGATGCAGCGCCATCGGCTTCACGATTGTTAGACTACTTTATTCATAATTATCGAATGAGCATCTTTTTCTCTGTTTTTCTCTAAATCAAATAGGCTTAATACATCATGCACGACCCCAGAAATTTTTGACTTTGACTTGTTTCTCTCAATGACATCTTCAAAGAATGAGGAGGTAAAGCTTTCAGCCGTTATTATGTCGTCCCAAATATAAGGCATTGGAGTAATGTACAGTCCTCGAATGTATCTATCTTTATTCCTTCTTAAATACTCAACTTTAGTCTTTATATGATGAATTACATTTTCATGCAATTCGTTTTTGAATCGCTCTTTAGTATTTCCGAATTCCGAATTCGTAATTATAAAGTCCTCGAAGTCCTCGACAAATTCATTTATCGCTTGTACCAGTGTTGCATCGTTAGCAGTCAAATCAGTCAGTTTTTTTATTATTTCCTTAAAAGCGACTTCTCGTTTACGTTTAGTATATTCAAGCTTTTCGTTTATTTGATCATACCGTTCTTCGGGAAGCCAATAACCGAGACATGTTTCGATGCAATTTGGCCTAATGCTAATATTTTGCGATTTTGATTCATCGTTAACAACATCATTTTTATTATCGATGGTATCCAGCAAACTCGAAATGCCTGCAATCTTCGCAATATCAATACCAGTACTGGATTCAGTTATTGAATGACGAAATTGTGACTGATCTGAAATCGCCCTTGCATGTTCTTTTAAATAATTGTCTGTGTAAGTAACACTGAATGATGTAGTCGGTTTAAATATAATGAACCCTCTGCTAATGTATGAAGCGAGGTTTTCGGTATTTGTATATGCACTTTTATAATTAGCTTTATCATTAATTAGAATTGTTCGATCTTCATTCTCAAGCTTGTAGATATAATCTCGAATTGCACCCTTGGTTTCTTTGTCCGAAATATTTACCAATATTTCTTCATTTGAATTAAATCCTGAATTTGACAAGTTTGCGCTACCAACATAACATACTGCACCCGCGACATTATTGTTAGTTCCGTAATATATTTTTGAATGCATTAATGGGAATAATGTACACAGGTAAATCTTTTGTCTATTTGTTGTCTTGATTTCATTGAGCTCTTCAATTTGCTTTGCAATTTTTGATTCAGACAACCCCAAAGAACTTACAATTATTGTAATATCTTTTCCTCGCCCTATACGTTCTAAAGTCTCTTGGATTTTTTCAATGCTATAATATGCAGAAACAATGTAAATGCTATTTCTTTCTGAAAGATCAGCAAGGATTAATTCAAACTTTAATTGATCAATATTTTCATTCTTTAAGTCATGAAGTCTTGTTGTGTATAGCATGTCTGTCCTTTATGTGGCTAACCGCTCAGTGATGGCGCACGGTTTTTGTGCTGTCCACAGCAGCGGAGAGGTTAGGTTCTTACCTCGACTCCGATTCTGTTGAATTTTCGTTCATCAATTTGTCAAATTTTGCCCAAGACATTTTATGACCATATGTAGTACCCGCTGTGAACCAAACGATTGATCCATTTGAAACCTTCAATGTGCCAAGTCTGCTACCATCTTTGTTAACAGAAAACTCTACATCGGATTTTCCCAACGGACGGTTAGGAACGCTAAATGAAACTTGGTGTGCCATATTCTTTTTCCTCCTATTTACTCCCAAATAAAGTTCATCGAAAAAAGCTCTCCCAATTTATCATCCTCAGCTTGAACTGTTACAATTTTTCTAACTGTATTTTTCAACAATTTGGATATTAAAAAGAAAGCCAGATAACCCCTTAAAGGCTATTTAGCCAAGCGTTTTGAAGTTCAGATATCTTGCCATGATAATAAGCCAAGATTGAATAATTTTATTGAAGATATCTACTTGATATCGTAAGATTTGTCAAATAGTTAGCTAAACCCTTATAACCCAAGAAAAGGAGGTAGCCCATGAAAGTATCACAAGCGGTAAAGTATTGTATGGAGTATCACAGGACAAATTCACAAAAAAAATACCATCCGAACATCTGACTTCGTCCTATCAAGATTCACCAGCCAATTTGGCAACAGAGAACTGGATTCCATAACGACCGATGAAGTCCTTTCTTTCCTTAATCAAATCACCGATGGATGCAGACAGACAACCAAGCGTACCCGATATTCTCCGTTGTCATCATTTTTCAATTTAATAAAAAACACAGTTGATCCAAGTCTTCAAAATCCTTGCACTACTCCTATACTTAGAAAACTGTTTAGACCTGCCAAAATAGCTTCCTGGACTATTTTGGAAAAGGATGTTGTTGACGAAATTATTTTCAGAACGGTCAAACCAAGGAATCGTCTGATGCTGGAACTTATGGCACGTGGTGGGATGAGAATTGGGGAGGTACTGAAACTAACTCCTAAAGACGTTGAAGATCGAAGACTGATTCTCAGGAGGCCCAAGAGCGGTAGAGAGGCTGAAGCCGTCTTTATCCCTAAAAAGGTTGCTGATAGGTTAAAAGAATATATCAAGGAGGAAGAAATCAGCCCTGAGCAGAAAATCTTCCCAATAACTTACCAGGGAGCCAGGATGGTAATACAAAAAGCAGGCAAGCTCGTAGGTATTCATTTAAGATCTCATGATCTCAGAAGACACGCTGCGACCTATGCATCACGGGCAGGCACACCAATTGAGATTGTGAGCAAGGTAATCCTCAGACACTCTAATCTATCAACAACTCAGAGATATTTAGGGAGAGTCAGTGATACTGAAGCTATGAGATGGATTGAAAATCTGTATGGGTAGTAAAAAATAAGATCAGGGTGGGGCATACCGCTTCACCCTGTTTAGGACATCATCTGTTTAGATATGTTTTTGAAACCAAAAAATTTGGGGCTATTAAATTGTTGTCGTCAATAGTAGCTATACGTAACGCTCTGCATGAGCTGGCCGCGCCAAAATCCTTGCCCGAGAAGGCCGCAGCAGTTCTCGCGGTCACCTCGATGCGATTGTTCGCCTTGCGATCAGAAAGTGCTGTCAAGTTGCACATCGGAAGAACATATGAAGTCAATGAGCTCTGCGAATACATCCACGGTCGCTTTTCCGCCGGCAAGCAGTTCGATCAGTTCGGTTGTACGGAACTTATGGTATGTCGCTCGGCGAGGGTTAAAGAAACCAGCATGTTGCCAAACAGTTTCGTGAGAAGCAGCACTGAGCGCCAAATAAATAATCAGTTGTCTAATATCTTTGCCGGCCAAAGATCGCTTTACCGTTTTGATTTCAATTAGGCAATCACCGATCGCCATATCGGCTGCACAGGCTTTGAGAAACCCTGCGCCCTGAATAGGAATTTGGAAAATACACCTTTCTGCGTTTCCAAAATGACGGACAAAGGATTCATATCGCAGGGCAAGTTCAAGCCCCTCCTCTAGTTCCGCAGCATTGAGAACCATATCAGGTAGAACACTTGCGCCCTCGTACATATTCACAAGCCTTACAGCACAACCTTGGGCATTATTGCGCACGCCATTGTCACCAAAGGCATCTTGAACACTCAATGAACGAGAGAACGCTTCTTTTGCCAAATGATAGGCAAACTCAGACACAACGGCGGGATCTCGTGTTTGCTCGCGTGATTCCACAGGGGCCAGAGCATCTCCATGCTCGTTCAACAAGTGTATCCCATGCCCACTGTTCAGGAGGTGAACACAAGATGGCGTTAGCAATGGGAGGAGTTCTTTCCAAAAATCTTGAAACGAGTCTGCGAGCATACGTTCTGTAATCATATTGGCATCTTTTTGTTTTTAGGATAGCGGTTACAGAACCAATCTCGAGCAATGGTGTCCATTGGAGACCAACTGCGTTTGACGTGTTTGCGCCAGTGATCTCCTTCATCTCCTAAGACGTATGAGGCAAGAATAAAAGCTCTCTTTTCCCATGACGACAGTCCTGCATATCGTCTTTTCAGGCTAGAAAGCCAGTAGTGGCATTGCCAATCTGCAAGAATTAGGATAATCAGTCTCCTGAGTAAAGGGCTTTGGTGAGTTTCGAAAAGCTCTACAAGAAGTTCTTCTTTTACCTGGCTCTTGCGTTGGCCAATCACCTGAATATAGTAGCTTAAATTGAGGTCAATACTCAATAAGGGTGAGGCCTCATGATGCAGCGACAGTAGGGTGCTATCGACAAAATCTCTGTCGTTTTCCAAAAGTTCCACATACACCGACCTGACAAGTCGAAGGATGGTGACGAAAACAGGAGAAAGGACTTCTAGGTTGCTTGGATCTAATATTGTACGAACTGCGCCACCTTGCAGTGGTGGATCGAGAGTCTTGATGGCATTGATGGCCTGTTTTGAAACTGTCGTGTCAATGGCAATCTTGGCGACCTCCCTTCCCAAGATGCCCACGATATCAACTTCCCCAACCGCTGCCTTTAAATTTTCATAGTCCTCCTCAGCAGTAGGCGAATATGGATCATATCGCAACGAGATGTTCAGCAGTTTTCTTTCGTCGCTAGTATCTTTATCATCTCCGGTGGGGAGAAATGCTTTTGATGTTTCCCTATACTCTTTCGCCGTAATTATCCTTGTCTTTTTTTTGTTAAGAACGAGGCCTTCATCGAAGAGTAGCTCTGAAAGAAATATCAAAGTCTTGTAAGCTGCCGATTTGTCCTTACAGAACAGACAGAAGTCATCTGCATAGCGGCAGAAAGTAATCTGTCTCGTTTTCAGATGTCGGTCAACCGCCACTAAGGCTAATTCTGCAAGAATACGAGATGCTGGCCCTCCTATGGGTAAACCATAGGAGACATTGATTCTTGAGAACGAAGAGAGCAACCCCATGATGCGTGTGCGTAAATCTCCTGGGTCGGGAAGTCTACTGAGTGCATTGTTAATTTTATGGTGATAAATTCTTGGATAGAAATCAGCGATATCAGTTATAACAACGCAAGGGTTCTTATAAGAAAGTTGTATGCATCTTTTCTTGTAGTCGCGCCACGTTGAATCCTTGAATAATTTGCCCGTCTCCTCTTGCCAGTGGAATCGGTATGAATAGATTGTCTCTGCGTCTTCATGTATTCTTTGTGACTCAATTTGACCAGCGAGCTTGATCACGCACGCAAGATAGTAAGCATTCCAAAAAGGTTCGATTTGGG
Source organism: Desulfobacteraceae bacterium (assembly GCA_028571455.1). Taxonomy (GTDB): domain Bacteria; phylum Desulfobacterota; class Desulfobacteria; order Desulfobacterales; family ETH-SRB1; genus Desulfaltia. The sequence continues at coordinate 21,070 of JAPVVG010000140.1, forward strand.
CGGCCCAACGAAAGCCTGTGTAACCGACTTGACTAAGATTTTCAATCATGTCAGGTGGGTAGGTGGACATACACTCCTCATAATTCGCATGTAGGTGTTCAAGTACTTCAGCACACTTCTCAGGTTCATCATGGAAAAGATGACACTCAAATGGGAATGGGAAAATGTCGGTGTCCCCGTGCGATGCAATGTTTTTGATGGCTGCTCGAAAGGCTTCTTTCATAGTTGTTTTTGTCCATTTTTATGGCAAGTAATTATATAGTTTCCTGATATCTACCATGATCTAAAATAGTTGACAACAGATTTCCTCCCATCTTACGCTATTTCTAGCAGGATATCATTCATCCAGGCGTGATAAACAGAAAACCGGATAACCCCCTTGAAGGCTATCTCGCCAGACGTTTTGAAGTTCAGATAGCTTGCCAATATTCAAATATATCAATTGGTATCAAAAGATTGTGATGTTTTCATGATATTATAAAAGTACAGTCCTTAATACCGCCCTTTCTGGGAAAAAAACAAGTAAAAATTAACCACTTCGCTGCAAGCAGCAGGGTATCTTTGATTCAAAATAGTAGAAAAGCATAAACCGTGGATATCAGCATAGCAGAAGCGTGGTGGAATCTGCCCGTTTCTCTTATCCGGGGGAAAGGTACTTTCTTTTAGTTATGGCAAGCTATTTAGGTATTTATGGGCATCCCGCATGGCCGTGCCATCTCCAGGCAAGAATCAAGTTTAATAGTTGAATATGTTCTCCCACCTGAATGGGTTTTCTGCATTTTTTAGCGGGGGCAAGCGACCAAAAAAAAGGGGTCAAGTCTGCCTTTGACCCTTAATAATTTTGAGCAAGGGTCAAAGGCAGACTTGACCCCTTTCTAAGGCAGACTTGACCCCTTTCTTTAGAAAAGCGGCTGCTTTCCTGCGCAAAGCCCTTAGCCAATGACCCTGTCTGGTATGGGGAAGACCGGGCGGCCATCTGCCGGTCTTTAGTCTGTGGGATATACTTGAACGGATAGTCTCAACAGAAGCCTGGAAGCGCTTGAAATAGCCATGAGGCCTGAGTCTTATTACGCATTTGCATACCGGACACCGGTAACGCTTCAGAAATAAAGGCTGATTGTAACCATCAAACAGAGCAGTAACAAAACCATGCCCCCACAATTTATGGGCTTTGCAGCGCGGACACCTGTCAGGCCTGGGCCATGGATAATCACGGCCTTTTATAAAAATATCCTTGAGTTTTGCAGCAAAAAAGATTATCAATTGTATCGGTTTTTGAGGACCATTCCTTGATCCTCTTTTTGTGAAAGGGCGGTAGGTCTGGTGAAACTCGCCGCCCTTTTTTCTCAATAAAAAAGCCCCTGAAAAGAGGCTCATTTAATCCGATAATCTTTCTCTATTTGTCAAGGCAATCTAAAAATTTACCTGTGTTTCTTATTCATTTATTCTGACATTCTACAGCAAGGACAAGAACAGATATTGCCAAAACTGGTATAGCATTATATAAGAAGAAGCAGGGTAAGAAGTAGTATTAAATCTTAATTGTTTTTTTACTATCAGGACGGTATGATTTCGTTCCATGATATTGCGCGTTTTTCCCACACTTAATCATTGTTAGCACCATAAATGTAAACAATTCTCGGATAGAAAAACGGCAATTATAAATCAAGATGAAAGATGAATCCATAACGCAACTGATTGTCCTAAACTTGTTGTATTAACTTATTACATCCACCCATTATCAAGGAGGGCATCATGAAAAAATTAATAATTGCTTTATTTGCAATATTTTTACTTACCACATACGCTCAAGCCAACGATCCATACGGAGATGGGTATGATGATGCCAAAGAAAACCAGGGCGAGTGGAGCAATAACGAAGAGTACCTTGACGGCTACGAAGATGCACAGAGGCAAATTCGAGAACGGAAAGAGCGCGAACAAAGACAGCAGGAGCAAGAAGAACAAAGAAGACGAGAACAGGAACGACAAAATAACAGAAATTGGCAGAACGACTAAAAATATCAAGGCGCTTCAGTGGAACAGCACCCCGTAACCGATTTTTTAGGCTTATTTGTCATTGTTTTTTCGTCCATGTCTTTCCTTTATCGTTGGCTGTCCACTGAACTATATATTATAGCCATATTATTAATCTATACCTTTAAAATGTGTAATGAGAATAAGCTAATGAAAAAATTAGAATTGAAATACGAATTCCGTAATATTGCAATGTTTTATAAAGAAGAGTTGGCAATTTGGGAAAATAGCAAAGCTGAATTCAGAACAGAAAAGAAAAACACTGAATATTTTGGTCATTTAAAACTTTGGGAAAACGATGTAGAACCTGATGAAATTAAGAATGAATGGGATAAACTAGAAAAACTTGTTGAATCCTTTGCACTTGCAATGAAATTTATAGGAAATAGAAAAATATCTTATAAAAAAGAAGGGGAACTAATTTATTATCTTGGCGATGATGAATATACTATTTGTAACGACCTTGACATTACAAATATTGTTAAACGAACAAAAGGTGAAGAATTTAATTACATTAATGTAACTCTACCTGCAATCAGAGCAGAATTAAAGGGAGGACCATCTCCTATTTCTTTACCTGAACAAATGCCACATATCCCTTTAAATTCGAAAAGATATGTAATTACGATTGTTCAGGCTGAAGAATTAGATGATTATCAAGAACACTACGAAGATGAGCAATTAAAAAGGTGGTTTTTGATTTTAGAGGAATTAGAAAATAATACGAATGGCATTGATTACAAAAATATAAAACATGTAAGAAATTTTGTTTCTCACCCTATGTGTTATGACAGCAACCTAATTAATTTTTTAAAAAATGAACTACCACAATCTGTCTATACAAACAATGCTGGAAAAGATGAAGCACAATTTAAAAGAGAAGAACCTTCTCATATTGCATTTGTATCTAAATATCAAAATAAAGCTCGGTGCTGGGCAAAAAAATTAGTTGAAGATAAAATAAAAAAATCTGGAGGAAGTATATAATATGAATGAGAATAAAAATAACACGGGCCATTTAGATGCGACACTGCCTTCAATTACCTGCAGGGGAACGATAAAGCATCATCACGAAACGCTTATTGGAATGGCAAAAGATGCATTAGATAGAAAAGAATTTGAATTGTCTGTCATTTTAGCGACTTGTGCATGTGAGATGCTTACTGAAAGAGCGTTTAGGCTTTTGTTTAGTTATAGAGATATCGAATACCTATATGATTCAGTCACTATATAAGAAGGCATGAAATTGCGCACAGAGGCAAAACCGTGGATGAAGAAGACGCAAAAAAATCATTACAAATTGTAAATGAATATATAAAACATATAGAAGCCAAATTAGAAGAAAGCAAGCCTGAGAATTGGTAATTTCCTTGGTAGCATAGCATAATAGTATAGTATAATCATCAACTTATCCCATCATTCTTCCAATATCACCTGTCAAATGCGAAAAGGAAAATCTCAATAAAGCAGGACTCCATTTATCATTTAAGTAGTTAGGAAAACGTTTTATAAATTACTGATAGGATGGGATGCTTAGAAATCTATGGGACGTTCCTCAGTTTATAAGTTTATATCGTCAAGAATAGAAAAACTAAAGTAAAAAGCCCCATCCTTCATATGACTGAAGAAATGGGGCGTTTTTTTGTAATGTAATACTATGATTAGTCACCTGATCCTCCTGCTTGAGGTTCAAAAAACAGACCGAAATAAATCTAAAACAATATATATTAAGTGGATATGCAAGTCAATTTATTATCTTTTTCGGGATTAAATGCAAGATACGAATGCATATTTCATAAGAGCTAACGGCTAATTGCCAACAGCTAATTGCTTAACGTAGGTTATATTTAAACCTATCTGCGTTCATCCTCCAAAGGCTGGCGGGTCTGTGGCTGAGTAGTTGCCTTAATTCTAACCTTCATCCCGTCCACTGCGCCGGATAATGGAGATTTAATCACCAGCTCGCCGTCAGATAGCCCTTTATCTATAAACACCGAATCCTTAAATCTGCGCAAAATGTTGACCGGCCTTATCTTTAAACGATTATCTGTCATAATATAGACCACGTCACCGGTATGAACCAAATAGCGCGGAAGCACAAATACCTGCTTTATCTTTTTTCCTTTTATCAATGCAGTCACAAACATGCCCGGTCTTAATTGAATGCCGCTTTTGATTTTATCTTTTACTGAATCCTTGTCGATTTCTACAACAACGGGAAGCGTCCGTGTCTTTTCATTCATCTGCGCCTTTATCCTCGCGACCCGTCCTCTCCATTTACGGGGGCTGCTGTTGCCTCTAAAAATTATTTCAACATCAGGCATGGCATCTTGCTTTAAATCGGTTACAAACCACTTGAGATCTTTTGTTGGTATGCGAATCTCAACATCAAGGGCGCCATCTTTGTAAATGCTGCCCATATATTGTCCTGCATTTACATGCTGCCCGTTTTCAATACGCTTTTCAAGAACCCAGCCATCAAACAAAGCAATAATGCCTGTTTTCTCAAGGTCGAGTTTTGCCTGGCAAAGCATGATTTTTCCCATATCAAGCTGCGCTTTAAGCTGCTCTTTTAAAGGCCCGGTTAAAGCTAACCGATTTTCAAACGCCTGCAGACGCTCAAGGCTTGCAAGATATCTCTGCTCTGCCTGATCGAGCGTGGTTTGGGACACCACATTTCTTGTGGAAAGTTTTTTCAATCGGGCAAAGTCGGCCTGGGCCAGGGCTGTATCAGCCTTTGAAATTTTAATGCTGGCATCAAGGTTTTTTATCTCCTGTCGCAATTTCTTCATCTCCGCCTCAGTCTGCTTAATCTGTATCTTTTGCCTGTCCACTTCAAACCTATACATACGCGGATCTATCTTAATCAGGACGGCACCCTTTTTAATAAAAGATCCCTCCTTAAAGGATGAATGTATGTCAATTATCTGTCCTTTGATCTCTGCGACAAGTTTCAGGGTCTCCCTTGGCTTAACTGTGCCATAACCATCTATAATCATATTCAAATCTTCAGATTTAACAGCTAAAACCTCAACAAGGCGCTCTGCCTCCGTTTTAGCCTGGCGCTGTGCTTTGGGTCGCAGAGTTATAAGCAAGGCCGCTATAGTTAGAGACAAACCAAGAATCACAACAACCCGCATTGATTTGAACATAAAACCTTTTTTCATTATCTAACTCTCCAATAACATTTTAGCAAAAAATTAAAAAACAATCACGTCTCTTTTCAAAGCGTACGCCGCAAAACACGAAAGACAGAAAGCACGAAACAGAGAAAGTTTAAAGCGAACTTAAGTTTTACGTTTGGTTGACAAATATTTCATTTAATTATAAAATTTGATATAGGTAGATAGGCTGTAGGCTGAAGACTGTTAGGAAAAAGCGGGGATACTGCGAATTTTGAAGCCATGTTTAGTACAAGAATCTACTGTTTCTTCGCCAAAGCACTGCAATCCCGCTCTTCTGGCTCCTTCAGCCTTCAGCCTAAATAGCTTCAGCCTGACTACGTGAGTAGTTGCAAAATTCAAATAACAATAAAAATAGTACATTTTTTAATAAGTTACATTTGATATAATATAAAAGCTGTTTTTAAACAACTGAAAAGGAAACCGGTATGACGAATGGAACTGGATATCAGGACAAACCGTGGCTGGCTCATTATGGAAAGGAAGTCCCGGAAACACTGGAATACGAAGAAACACACATTGTGGAGTTTCTCGAAAGATCGGCAGGAAAGTTCCCGGATAAAACAGCCCTGAATTTCCAAGGATATAAGGTACCATATCGCGAGCTGAATGATATGGTAAAGCGTTTTGCTGCCTGCTTAAATGACTTTGGCATAAAAAAAGGTGACAGCGTAGCCATCCTTCTCCCGAACCTTATTCCCTGCGTTGTCAGCTATTACGCCATATTAAAGATA
>JAPVVG010000141.1 GCA_028571455.1 Desulfobacteraceae bacterium
TGAGTATTACCTGCCCGCTCGTGCCCCAGGCCGCCTCGCCTTGCTTGGCTGGCGGGCGAGCTTGCAATGGCAGGCGGGTCTGAAGAATAAATCGTTTGTTTTTGACTTTAAGATATTGTGGATGACATTTGTTAAGGTTGTTAGGAGGGAAGGGGTAACGCACTAAAGGACAGTGGTCAGAAGACAGAAGTCAGATGTCAGAAAGGAAAACAGAGAAAAGGAATTAGCCACAGACCCACACAGACTCACACGGACATTTGTCCGGCGGACATCGCCGAACAAAAATAGTTATCGCTTCGCGAGAAAAATACAGAACAAACTGTACAAGGCAAAAGTTGTTGAGGAAGGATATTTTTTATTACGCTTGACGGTATACCTTTATTGGGGTATTCTTGTAAAAAAAGGCTATGATTATGATCAAGAGCTTTGGCGACAAGATAACAGAAAAGATTTTCAATGGGGAGCGAGTTAGACAGGTGTCGCCAAAGCTTGAAAGAGGCGCTATCAAGAAGCTGGATATGATAAATTTTGTTACAGGTTTGGAACAGCTTCGGATTCCGCCTGGAAATCGACTTGAGAAGCTTTCTGGCGATCTGGCAGGTTTTTATTCCATTCGTATAAATGATCAGTTTCGAATTATTTTCAAATGGATCAATGATCATGCATACGAGGTGCAATTGATAGACTACCATTGAGGAGGTTTGACTATGTTACCCAAATTTCGCGTTAGCACCCATCCGGGAAGATTTCTTTATGAAGATTTTTTGGAGCCATTAGGCATTTCTCAGTCGGCCCTGGCGCGTCATATAGGAGTTAATCCGCGAGTAATCAATGAGATCTGTCGGGAGAAGCGGGGCATTTCACCCAGGATGGCCCAGCTTCTGGAAGCGGCGCTTGGCATGAGCGCAGAGTTTTGGATGAACTCTCAAGCCGCCTATGATTTGACAACACATCGCCTTAGTCAATTTGAGAAACCTGAAAAAATGCCGAAATTGGCTACAGGCTGAACTTGCAATACGGCAACAGAAGAAAATTAGCCACAGACCCACACGGACTCACACGGACGTTTTATTCGGTCGACCCGTCCGCGTCGCCTGAACGAATCAACGATATGATTATGCCTTGTATTACATTTACGTTTTGGCGAAAAGGATGAAGAGCAGCGAGTGGGCTCGTGAACGTAATGGGGTAATGGGGTCAAGTCTACTATTGACCCTTAGTCCGCAGATTACCCCGGTTAAATAAGGGAAAAAGCGGATTTAACAGGGCACGGCGGGGCAGGTGCTAAGGTTTTTTGTAAAAACGCAATGCCCTGCGGGCAGGCGAGATAAAAATTTTACGGGGCACGGCGGGGCAGACACAAACACAGAATCTTAATTCCAAGACCTGAATTTCCGTTCAAACATTTGCAGGTAACATTTTGTCTTCTGGGAGAGGAGGAACATCCGGGACTATGGTCTCCAGTAACCTTAAGGCTTCTTCACGGGACGGAGCCCGCTTGATACGATTTATTAATGCCCTTTCTGCTTCTCTATAAGATATATCCCTTGTCATGGTATAGAGAATATACTGGTTGATTGACATCTTACTCCGCTTTGCCTCTTCTTTTATTTTGTCTTGAAGTTCATCCGGAAGGCGGAGCGTATATGCAGCTTTCATGGATTACCCCTCCAAAGCTTTAAGAGTTTACGAGGACTCATCGGCTGAATACCATATAACCTGGTAACTACCTTAGGAAAATGCTTCGTGTTGAACGTAATAATGTGAGTACAATTGCCGGAAATCGCACATTCAAGAATTTTGTCATCAGACGGATCGCTCAGAACCGGCCTTACCTGGAAGGGTTTCCAAACTACCTTGGCCATGGCGAAAAGGGCATCCAGAATTTTTCCGCAATCCCTTTTTGAAATTCTTAAGAACCCCCCTTCAATTTTGTCATGTATCTTTCCCTCGTATTCAAGAGCAATCAAAGGAGAAACAGCGCAGGGCAAATCTCCCGATATCGCTGCTTTTAGCAACTAATATGAAGCCCCTCTTTTTGAATAAAGGCCGGAGATAATAATATTTGTGTCCAAGACAACCAGCATAATGATTATTTATATGCTATCATATATGAAACCTGCAAATCAAGCTCAAAAATTTGAAGACAGAAAAAACTGAATTAATATCGGATTGAATGAAGATATTAGTCACAGGAGGCAGGAGATCCGGGGGACATCCTTAAATACTTAAATAACTCTGCAAGAGCAGTAGGGAGCGTGGGGCGGAAGGGCTGAAGATTAGAAGATTAAAGAGCAGGATGATTTGATAAATAGGATAATCCCTGCGGGATTGGATGGAAGGAAAAAGATAAAAGACAGGGATCAAAGGACAAGAATGCTGGGATTTATTTATCAGCATGTACAAGTTTTAAATCTATTCTGCTGTTTACAGCCGCAGCATATCTGATTACACTTTTGAGACTAGGTAAAGGTTTGCCCGATTCTATCCTGGCAACAACAGATTGGGTTGTTCCCATACGTTCTGCAATCTGTTTCTGGGTCAGGTTTGCCTTTGTTCTGGCCTGAATAAGCGCCTTTGCAATAATAAACTCATCTTCAAGTTCCATATAGGCTTTTCTATATTTAGGATCACTTAGCAATTTTTTATGCTTATCTTGTAATCTTTTACCCATGATCAAATTCCTTCATTCTTTGCAGAGCAAGTTCTATTTCCCGTTTTGGGGTTTTGCGCGTCTTTTTGACAAAAGTTCTGAGAATAACGACGCGTTTTCCTGTTACAGTGGTATAGAGCGATCGGGCAAGTTTTTCTTTAGCTCTGGCACGTATTTCCCAAATCTTGTTGTGTACATGCCGAACATAAGGCTCTTTAACAGACAAAAGCCCAACTTGTTCAATCAATTGTGAGATTCGGACAATTTTTGCTTTGATTTCTGTTGGAAGTTGGTCGAACTCAGCCTCGGCAGTGTCATTAAGAAATTCTACGCTCCATTCTGCATCCATAGTATTTTATAGCAATTTTGCGATTTATTGTCAAGACTTGTTTGCTCAGTGAGACCTGGGGGACATCCTTAAATACTTAAATAACTCTGCAAGAGCAGTAGGGAGCAGAGAGAAGCTCAAAGCTCAAAGCTTAGGAGCTTAAAGCTGAAAGATGAAAGCGGAAAGAAAAGGATGAACATCGAACATTGAATGAAAAAATGAAACAGAGGACAGAGGGCAGAGGGCAGAAGAAAGAACGTAATGGGGTCAAGTCTACTATTGACCCTTAGTCCGCAGATTACTCCGGTTAAATAAGGGAAAAAGCGGATTTAACAGGGCAGGCGCAGATTAACGCAGATTAAAAATGAAGGATGAAAGAATGAGCCGCAGATTACGCAGATGAACGCAGATTTTTCAATAGTGATACCGGCACTGGGCAATTAACAATTCATCCTTTTTCGCCTTATAAACAAACCGATGCTCTTTATTGATACGGCGTGACCAATATCCTTTCCAGTTGTAGCGTAATGGTTCAGGGTCACCTATTCCTTCAAATGGATTTCGTTTGATTTCTAAGACAATGCGGTTAATTCGCCTGAGGATTTTCTGATCTGTCTTCTGCCAATAAAGGTAATCTTCCCATGCTTGTTCAGCCCAAGACAGTTTCATTCCTTAATAATGTCCTTCTCAAAGCCTTTGTCTGCTTCTAAGTCAGCAATGGCGGCATTGAGACGTTCAGCGTTTTTGGGGCTCTTCATAAGATATGCTGTTTCTTCGTATGATCTAAAATCATCGAGAGACAGAAGCACTGCTGTTCGTCCGTTCTGGCGTGTAATAAGGATAGGATAATGATCATCGTTGACTCGATCAATGGTTCTGGCCAGATTCTTTCGAAACGTTGTGTAGTTTATTGATTGCATATATATTCCTCCCGTGTAATTAAAGAAAGTGTACTTGATTGTGTACGCAGATGTCAATTAGAAAATTAATTAGCCGCCCCGGTTAAATACGCTTCGCTCCTCATTGGCATGAATTTAACAAGGCAGGCAGATACACGCAGATGGACGCAGACCGGGAAAGAAGATGAGAAGATAAGAGGGTTAGAAGATGAGAAGATCAGAAAATATGAAATGAAGCAGATTGTTCAAAATTTAAAAAACGGAAAAACCGAGCTTGTGGAAGTGCCTTGTCCTGCTGTAAAGGCTGGGTATTTGCTTATTCAGACTTCTGTGTCGCTGGTGTCTATGGTGTCAAATCTTGAATAGTGAATAAATAGGAATGGGGGACGTAGCTACTGAACTGCGTTACGTCGTTACAACAGACAGGGACGAATGGATGTATAAATCGCCGCCCCTTGCCATTAAGACGCTCTTTCTTGAATCCCTTTTTTACCTCGCCTGGTCCGGTGCTTTACTGGTCTGAACGGGTGGGGGATATGTCCATCGTCGGGCCACGGCCGTTGACCGGTGAGGGGATTCCAGTATTATTCCGAGGATATCAAGGCGGTGATCCGGCAGATGAAGCCGGGATTGACGGGGATGGGGACGATCATCTTTCGGAATGAAGAACAGATTCTTTTTGAATCGAAGAAAGAGAAGATGCGCTGGTTTTTATCTTGCTTTTTATATCAGTTCAGGTATAACATATCTTATGACAAATCCAGAAGAAAAGCCATTTGCATGGTTGGGTAGCAGCAAAAAAGACTTGATGGCCCTGCCGATGGGTGTTCGCAAGTTTTTTGGTCATGCCCTGGACTTTGCCCAGCGAGGAGAGCGGCATCGCAACACCAAAGCCAGATATGGACATCATCCGCGCACGCTTGAAAATCGCGGAGAAACTTTCACAGGAGATGCGAGATGAATAAGCGCATAATTGATGGCATCGAAGTTGAGATTAGTTCCGGCAACGTCTTTGCCGACGTTGGCTTGGCTGATGCGGATAAACTGAAAATCAAATCGGGGCTCGTGATTGAGATCACCAAGGCGGTGCGCAAGCTTGACCTGTCGCAAGAGGAAGCCGGTCGCCGTATGGGGTTGCCTCAACCCAAACTATCCGGCCTGCTCCGTGGTGATTTTTCCAACGTATCTGAACGGAAATTAATGGATTGCTTGAACCGATTAGGCTACGATATTGAGATCAGGGTTAAGCCTGCAGACAAGCCAGTTGGGCATCTGATGCTGGCCGTAGCATGAAAAAATAGGAAGGTTTTAAGTTAAAAAAAGGAGGCGCTTTGGGGATGTCCATTGGTTTATTGGTTTGTTTAATATGGGGTTTCGATGACAGAGTTCTTATAGAAGGCGGGTCTTAAGCTTCTATCCGTTTCTTGATGAGCCTGTAAACTTCTTTTCTGTAAATTATACCGAAGATAAAAATACTGTTACTGGAAACTTTGAAAACAACACGGTAATCTCCGACTCTCAATTTCCAGTATCCTTTGAGGGTTCTTCGCAACGGCTTTCCATAGGCTTCAGGTTGCGTGGCAAGCCGATTTTCGATGGCTCTCTTGATTCATACCCCTGTTTCTCACATCAATTTTAGGCAGGTCAGATCTTTTAACGTCCGGATGGTATTTGAATCTTAAGACCATACATCATCATGGCTTAGCGCCTTAGAGTCATTCCATGACTTTTCCCTTTTTTCGGCAAATGCAGAAAGGGCGATATCCTCTTGAATTTCCAGGGCCTCTTTGAGCAAATCCCTGACCTTAGCTGACAATGAGACATTATCCTTTTCTGCCAGAAGTCGGACATCCTGGTAAAGCAAATTGTTCAGGACTACATTTATACGTGGATTTTGAGCCGGCATAGTCTTTTCCTCCAGATAAAATTAAATTTAAGTGTAACAGTGGTGACACGCCATGTCAAATTAAAAATGGGCTGTTGCAACCCATCTCATGAAAAATCCTGATGTTTATCTTACGCCCGCCGATCGGATCTTTTTTGATCCGCAGATTACCCCGGTTAAATAAAAGCAAAAGCAGATTTAACAGGGCAGGCGCAGATTGACGCAGATTGTGAAGGTTAGGAAAGAACATATATCCATAGATTACACAGAGAAAATCAGAAAGTGTCTATTGAATAATGGATAGAACGTTTACAGGATATGAGGAATTGTGGTAAGGCTTTTAGGTATTGTTTTAATCTGCATAATCTGCGGATAGAAAGGGGGTCCAAATGGGAACAACACTGCTAAGAGATAATCCATCAGAGGAGATATACAAAAAATCTAAAACGCTCAATAAAGAACAGATTTCACAGGTGCTGGATTTTATCGAATTTTTAAAATTGAAGAAAACAAAAGGTCTAAGAAAAAATGCATTAATTGACTTCATTACAACGGAAGCAGATCCTGAGATAACTCTGAATGCTGTTCGTCAACAGCTTAGCGGAATAAAAGGGAATCTGGCAGCTACTATTATCAAAGGCAGAGAGGAAAGGGTTTGAGTAAATATTTTTTCGATACCAGCGCTCTTGTTAAACGATATCACAGTGAAGAAGGTAGTGATTTTATAGACAGATTGTTTGCAGAAACAGACGCTGAATTCGTAATTTCAGATATCAGCATTATAGAATTTTATTCTGCACTATCTATGAAAGTAAGGATCGGTGAAATTGATGAAGAGAATTTTATGTCTTTGAGAAAATTATTCTCTCAGGACATTAAGAGAGGTCTTTACGAAGTCGCTGAATTTGCAAATGACGAGAAATTGGAATCAACCAGACTTTTGTTAAAGTATGCTAAAAAACATAGCTTGAAAACACTGGATGCTATACAGCTCTCCGGTGAAATCAGTAAACCAGTCTGAAGTTAAAGCTGTTGTTTGCGCTGGTGAGAAATTCTGTAAAATTATAGCCCTTGAAGGATTTCCCGTAATCAATCCAATAATTGGTGTTAATTAGTGAAATTTGTGGATGGTAATCTTATGGAAAAACATTCTAAAGAGTTTTTGCGGCACTGCTCAAGGTCTGCTTGAGCGATTTGGCCCGGAGCGGGTGATCGATACGCCGGTTTCAGAGAATGCAATGACAGGCGCGGCTGTCGGCGCAGCAATCGCGGGAATGAAACCGATCGTTGTTCATCCGAGAACGGACTTCATGCTCTATGCGATTGATCCAATTATAAATGAAGCGGCCAACTGGCATTATATGAATGGGGCAAAGCCTCGGTGCCGGTGGTTATCTGGGGGATTATCAACCGGGGCGGGGAACAGGGGGCACAGCATTCTCAGGCAATTCAGGCGATGAATGTCAAAAATAATTCCCCAACACTTTTTACCCATTTCCGCTCAAGGCTGTTTTGGGTAAATTCTTGCTCAAATCCAGTCCACTTTTTACCCATTTCCGTCTAAGGCTCCCGTTAAATAGGCTACAAATTTAACTGGGTAAACACTTATGATCCGCAGATTACGCAGATTAAATACCTCACGCAAAGGTGCTAAAGCACTTTTCAAAGAAAACAGACCACACATTGTGCGGATTAAATATCTTACGCAACTGCGCTTCTCTGAAACCGAGCTGCTGAGTCGTGAGGCCTGTTTCCTACCAATGAATGTGGAAATAACGGAAAGGGATTTTTTATGAATACTGATCAGCGACCCGGGATCAGTAAAGGCTTTTCAACCTTGCTTGTTGGCGCAGTTTTGGGCATCACTACTGCATTACCCTTAGGCATCTTCATTGGTTGGTTGATCTGGGGTTAGCCGCAAAAAGGCACAAAAGACGCAAAAATAAAAAGATAAATTAGTCGCCCCGGTTAAATAAAAGCAAAATCAGATTTAACTGGGCAGGCGCAGATTACGCAGAAATGAAAGACGAAAGAACTTATAAAATAATTGGAGCAGCAATTGAGGTGCATAAATATCCTGGATGCGGATTTATGATGCCATTTGAAGGGGCAATTGGAAATTGCCCGCTACGATCCCTGGGACTGTAATGTCTTCATCAAGAAATTCCCAGCGTAATGCAAATCCATCCAGCCTTATTTTGACTTCCTTGAGCTGATGATCTGTAGCTTTTGATAGAATTTTAAATCGATCAGCCGGAAATCCAATAATGCGGCTATCCGTTAGTTCGATATAAATCCTTCTGCCTTCCGCCCAGGCTTTAATTGCGGCAGGTTCTACAATTTCCATTTTATTTATCTCGGGATTCATTATATTTCCCCATTAAAAGAAATTGATTTTCAAATACGATCTTTTCTATTTTTCTGATGGTCAATGGTAGTACACCTTTATTTCTTGCCAATCGAACTGGTTGAAGCCAAAATTTACACTCACCATCCGGAGTGGCGACATGAATATGTGGTGGTTCGTTTCCTTCATCTGAATAGAAATGGAATCTGAAGGAACCTATTTTCATGACCGTAGGCATAATAAAATATTATAATATCTAATTTTTTATTACAAGTGATTTTTAATATCCACAGGCCCGCCTGCCATAGCTTATAGTAATTCAGTTAGCGATTGATGAACTTAGTGAACAACACCGCTGGGTCTCTCTTGGTATGGAGTTCAGGCATAGCGGGAAGGTTACCCCGGTTAAATAAAAGCAAAAGCAGATTTAACTGGGCAGGCGCAGATTAACGCAGATTTTTTTGGGATTAGCCACAGAGGACAGAGGTCAGGAAAAGACAGAGATCGGAGGTCGGAGGTCAGAAGACAGGCGAAATGCACGTTTTATTTGCAGTTTTGGCTTTGAGATGGTAATTTAAAATATGGTTAAAAAAGAATTTACTAAGGTAATCAGCCAGTCAGGGGATGATAGACTGCGACTGAAAATAGAGACGAAGAAAGGTAAGGTCGTTGATATAGTAAGAGTGGCATCCAATAGTCAGGTATGATTGTTCGCATGGTTTTTTGCATAGGGATGTTATGTTTCCTGGTGGCAAGAAGGAGAGGTATCCCCTGGATATTCCTGATTTAAAAACAGCCTTGCTTTATGCAGAACAAGATATCAAGGATAGATGGAAGTGGTATCGGGATCGATATAGAAGGAGATTAAGAAAATGAGAAAAGACGAAGTTGTAAAGAAAAATATCGCGTTAGTCTTTGATTTTTTAAGGTATTTAACAGAATATCCTGAATTGATAAAAAAGTTGCCGGATGGGTGTGAATTGGAGTTTCTTGACAGGGATTTTTCCTTAATTGAAACAGAAACAAGTGTTGAAGGCACCGAAAAAGCGTTTTTGAAAGTTGAGCACACCTTTAACCTTGCCACGGGGGAGTCTTTGCGGGACATCCTATAAATAAGTAAATAACTTGACATGGAGATAGGGAAAAGCCAGAGGTCGGAGGTCGGATGTTGGAGGTCAGATGAACTCATCGAGGCGATTTACGGGTGACCGATAGTGTCGCTGGATCATTGTCGCCAACATGGTATTTGCCTCTTTAAGAGGAAAGGCGTTGTGGCGTACCAAAGCAATCAAGATACCCAGAGTGCCGGAAAGGGGTACTTTCCTCTTTTCAGCCAGTCGGCGAGTCGCCAGGTCATCAGTGACAAGAGTCATCCGCCGCGATATGGCCAATGCCAAGCAGGATGCCTCTCCGGGGTCAAGGAACTGATCAAATTCAGATTGAAGGCGGTGTTCAGCAGCCGAGTTCGGGACCAATATCCGAAGCCATCCCTCAGAATCGACGGGTTCGATCTGTTGCAAAACAGCTTCAAGATACGAGTAGCCGGCTTTGATTCCTCTTCGCAATTCGGCAGTGACTTCCACGGTCGTAAAAGCGACTCCGCGATATCGTGTATCGAGCAAGTCGAGTCTGCCTGTAGAGGCAAAGTTGGATAGCGCCGTGGTATCAAAGATGTAATCACGCATTGGCCGCATCCTGAAGTAGCTCGTCAACCGTACGTGGCCCCATATGAATCTCGGCTCCGTTCTCTTGAAGGATATCTTTCATTTCCTCGTGCGAGAAGCCCATTATTTCTGCTGCCTTGCCCAAGCTGATCTCACCGGCGGTGTAAGCACGGATAACCATTTGCCGCCTGATCTCTGGCCGTGATTGAAACAGAGCGCGCAGAGCGCTACGCAAGACTGCGTGTTCATCAGGAAATAATTTGGCCTTAACTAGCTGGCTGATTTCCCAGTGGATCGTATTGATTTCGCTCATGTCTGGTTCCTCCACATTATTCTTTTAAACCCGATATTTTATTATTCCAAAATTTCAATTTATAGAATACAAGAGAGGAAGTTTAATTGCAACACTATCTTCTATTTTCTACTTAATTTACGGATATGAAGCAAATTTTGCAAAATTTAAAAAATGGAAACACAGAACTTGGGAGTACACTTGGGGACGTTATGTTGCGAGTTTAATTATGTTGTGGGTTTTAGCCTTTAAAGTTCCTTTTACTTCTTCTTATTCCATTTAGTTCTTGTAATTCCTCTGGGTGTCGTGTATTTTGTAGTTATTGAAGCACTGTAAATATCTCAATGTCTTGTTTATCAATCTCCAGAGCCTTTACATAAGAGGATTTTATGAAAAAGCCATGGTGTCCCTTGCGTTCAACTGTACGCAAATTTAGATGATTTGCCA
>JAPVVG010000142.1 GCA_028571455.1 Desulfobacteraceae bacterium
ATGCGTAATATCAATTGCTGTCCCAACAGGGCCTGCTCTGACTTATGAAGCCCGCTGCGAAGGCTTGATAGCCAGAGAGCCTGCCGGCTCAAATGGATTTGGATATGATCCAATTTTTTATTATCCCCCGCTTAAAAAGACATTTGCAGAATTAACGATGCAGGAAAAGCGCCGTGTAAGTCCCAGAGGAAAGGCTCTCAGAGAGCTAAGGGATGAATTTGACAAAGTCCTGATCTGGATAGACCAGAATATGCCGGTTCAATTAAAATTTCAATGTGCAGAGTAAAATGATTGTATACCTGATCAAAAAAATAGAAGCTGTAGAAGGTTTTAACAAAGTGTGCAGCCTGTAAAGCAAAAACCCATAATTTATATAATTTGCAGCAGCCGTATGCTGGTAACTCTTCTTATGGGTTTTGCCTGCGGTTTGCCTCTTCTTCTGACCATAACCGTATTACAGGCATGGATGAAAGAAGAAGGGGTGGATCTGACCGTAATCGGAATGATGGCCCTGGTAGGTCTTCCTTACACTTTGAAATTCCTCTGGGCTCCTTTTCTTGATCGTTTTACCCTTCCCTTTCTGGGCCGTCGCAGAGGATGGTTGCTAATAGCTCAAGTAGCATTATTATTAGCCATTGCAGGTCTCGGCTTTACTCAGCCTAAAGAAAATCCGTGGATATTGGCCTTTGCTGCTTTTCTGGTGACCTTCTTCAGCGCTTCCCAGGATATTGTTGTGGATGCATACAGAAGGGAGGATCTTCCCGATGAGGAATTAGGGCTCGGCTCCTCCCTGTATGTCAATGGTTACAGGGTGGGAATGCTGCTGGCTTCCGGAGGGGGCTTAATCCTGGCTGATCACATGCCCTTTTCCAGGGTTTATCTCATAATGGCGGCATGTATGCTGCCAGGCATTCTTACAACTATCTTTGCGCATGAACCTGAGCTAACCGCCGGAACTCCTAAAACAATGAAAGAGGCTGTTTTTGATCCTTTGGTGGAGTATTTCAGTCGTCATGGAGCTTTGTATATACTGGCCTTTATACTGCTTTACAAAATCGGCGACACCATGGCCAGCGCCATGACGATACCCTTTTATCTTGATATAGGATTTTCAAAAACGGAAATCGGCGCGGTCGTTAAACTGTTTGGTTTCTGGGCAACAATTGCAGGCAGCCTGATCGGGGGAACGATCATGCTCCGTTTGGGAATCAACCGCAGCCTCTGGTATTTTGGTTTTCTGCAGGCCGTGTCAACGGCAGGTTTTGCTCTTTTGGCGCGTATAGGTTACAGCATCCCGGCTCTGTCGGCAGTAATTGCTTTTGAAAATCTAAGTAGCGGCATGGGAACCGCCGCTTATGTTGCATTTATGGCAAGTATTACAAATAAAAGATTTACCGCCACACAATATGCTCTTCTAAGCAGCCTGATGGGAGTTCCAAGAGTGCTGGCCTCGGCTCCAACAGGATTTCTTGCTAAAAATATCGGCTGGGAAGCTTTTTTTATCGTATGCACCCTGATCGCCATTCCCGGCATGATCCTTTTGCTGAAATTCGCGCGCTGGGAGACACATATATGAATAAAAACACACAAAATAAAAAATCAATGAAGCCAGCCCAAAGCCTGTCTGTGCAAAGAAAGGAGATACTTTCTCTTCCAACAGACAGGGCATTGGATTATATTCTGGATGCGCCGCATCCATCTGCCCTCGTGCATTCATTTCCGGAAGAAGATCTATATTTTCTGGCGCATGATATCGGGCTTGAAGATTCTCTTCCGCTGTTGTCGCTTGCTTCCGGCAAGCAGTGGGAATACATGCTTGATATAGAGGTCTGGGAAAAGGACAGAATTAAAATAAGGTCTGTAACAAAATGGCTTGATCTGCTCTTTAGGGCTGACCCTAATCGGTTTATCAAAAGGTTCTTAGATAAAAAATTAGAATTCATTGAATTTTATTTGTTCAAAAATATCGAGGTAATAATCAGAGAACATGACCAGGATCCCTCAGACCTCGGCCAAGGCCTTTTCACGCTTGACGATACTTTGTATATAAGGTTTATAGACTATCCTTTTGAGGCAGAATCGGATGATAAATTTCAAGAAATACGCAATAAATTTCTGACAAATTTTATGCATCGCCTTGCCGCATATGATTTCATAACATATCAAAAGGTTCTGCTTGAGTCTTCAAGCATTATTCCTGCTGAATCGGAAGAAGAAGCCTATAGGTTGCGAAATGTCCGGCTTGCGGAAAAAGGCTTTCTGCCGTTTGATGAAGCAATAGGCATCTATCAGCCGTTCAGGCCTCAGGATATTGAGAGGGCTGGAAAAAAATATATTTTGGTTGGTTCTGACCCGAATGCAGCCTTTCTTGTGCCTGTATATACTATTAGGATGCTTCAAGAAGACAACCTTTTTACAGATGCCCTGCAAACGATTAAAGCAGAGGATGTTCTGCTGCAAATCCAGGCTGAGTTTGCCGGTCTGGCCAATCAGATTATAGTGGCTGATCAAAAAAACATTAGAAACAGGGATGAATTAAGAAATGTGGTAAAAAAAGCCTGTGGATATATAAGCATCGGGCTTGAGCGTTTAACCGGAGCAAACAAGGCGTTAAATGCAAACCAAAGCGCTGCATTAATACAAAAATATATGCTTTCACACATTTTCAGGGTTGGATACAGCCTTTGCATTGAGCTTAAGTGGAGGGCTGAAAAATGGCGCTCAAAAAGCTGGTTTGCAAAAAATGGGCTATCTCTCAGCTTTTGGGATGAAGAATGGTTAGGTGTGTTTGGAGGCCTGCTGATTAAAAAACCGCTGTTTTACGATAATTATAAAACAACCTCTTCTCTTTACAGGGAGTTTTCTTCTATTGAAGATATCAGAAAGGCTGAAAAGGTATTAAATGAAATTATAGCCTTTGATGATCTTTTCTCTTTGATGACAATTAAGTTTGAAGTTAGCGGCGACAGAGCGATAACATATAAAAATCTTATACTGACATTATGGGCAAGGCATTATCTGGGTCTTTCCGAAGAGCTTGCGCCACTTTCACTTGATGAACTTAAGACCTTTTTTGATGATTTATTAATTATCTCTCAAGAATCCAAAAAAGACAAACAACGAAAAACAGGCATATCCATGAAAGAATCCTTTTTGAACTGGGTTTCAGAAAAAAGCGGTCTAAATATATACGAGATTACTCAAAGATTAGGGCAAACCCTGGAAAATCTTTTTAATGACATAGAAAGCGAATATGGGGCTGTTGCAAAAAAGGATCTCGATCCTAAATATATCTATCTTTTTCTGGTTAAGCAGGACGCTTAGCACTTAACACGGTTCCCAAAGATGAGAGTAATCAGCGGCAATTTAAAAGGCAAGAAACTATATTCTATTCCCGGGAAAGCTGTAAGGCCAACCTCGGACCGATTGCGTGAATCGATTTTTAACATTTTAGCCTTTCATGTTAAGCAGGCGGTTGTCCTGGATCTGTTTGCCGGCACCGGAGCCCTGGGCATCGAAGCATTAAGCCGCGGAGCTGAGTCGGCTGTATTTATAGATATTCATAATGGAGCCTTATCCGTTATAGAGCGCAATATAAAAGCGTGCGAACTTGAAAACAAAGCTAAAATTATAAAATGGGATATAATAAAAAATTTAAACTGCATCAAATCGGACAATGCTGCTTTTAATCTTATTTTTATTGATCCCCCTTACAACAGGAGATTTCTTCAACCAACCCTGCACAATTTAAGAAAAGTGGGATCCGTGAAAAAAGGGGCATGTCTTATTATTGAGCATAGCCTTTTAGAGCCGATCCCATTAGATTTTCCTGAGTATGAACTGCAAGATCAAAGAAAATATGGAAAAACCCTTGTTTCATTTTTAACTTATATTGTATAGATAATGTAACTATTCAGGTAGGCACAGAGGGGCAAAGGCACAAAGGCACAAAGAAAAAATAAAAATATAAAGTTAAGCGCAAATAGGCAAGACAACTTTGTGCCTCTGTGCCTTTGCCCCTCTGTGCCTATTAACCTGAGTAGCCACACACAAGGAATATAAATCAATGCAAAAAATAGCTGTATATCCTGGTTCTTTTGACCCGATTACAAACGGTCATCTCGATATTATCGAAAGGGGACTTAAACTTTTCGATAAAATTATTGTAGCTATACTGCATAATTCTACCAAGAAATTTCTTTTTACTATTGAAGAACGGATCGAGATGATTGAAGAAAGTTTAAGCGGTTTTTCAAATGTTGAAGTAGATAAATTTGACGGGCTTCTCGTAGATTATGCAAAAAAGAGGGAAGCTAATACCATACTTCGTGGAATGCGCGCTGTATCCGATTTTGAATATGAGTTTCAGCTTGCCCTGATGAACCGCAGACTAAACCGGAAAATTCAGACTGTCTTCCTTATGACCGGCCTGAGATGGATTTTCACAAGTTCATCAATAATAAAGGAGGCTGCCCGTTTTGGCGGTGATATTGAGGGAATGGTACCGCCTGTGGTTAACCGGAAATTGAAAGAAAAATTCGGTTTTGTTTAGGAAATGACAATGTCTATACATCTTTCAAAAAATGCAAGGCTTGTGCTGGAAAAGCGGTATCTGAAAAAGGACCGCAAAGGAAAAGTAATTGAAACACCTGAAGACATGATTGCAAGGGTGGCCAGGACTATCGCTTCTGTTGATAAGATATTCGATCCAAAAGCTGATGTTGATAAAACCGAGCAAAAATTTTTAAAACTTTTAAGCAATAAGTGGTTTTTACCCAACTCGCCTACCCTTATGAACGCCGGCAGACCTCTTGGGCAGCTTGCCGCCTGTTTTGTTCTACCTGTCGAAGATTCGATAGAAAGTATCTTTGAAACCTTGAAACATACCGCGATGATACACAAAAGCGGCGGAGGCACAGGATTTTCTTTCTCGCGGGTTCGTCCTGAAAAGGATATGGTCTTGTCAACTGCAGGCATTTCAAGCGGTCCTGTTTCATTTATGTCTGTTTTCGATGTAGCCACCGAAACCATCAAGCAGGGAGGCGCCCGTAGAGGAGCCAATATGGGTGTTTTGCGGGTGGACCATCCTGATATCGAGCATTTCATAAATTCAAAAAATGATCCGCGCATGTTAAATAACTTCAACATTTCGGTTGCCATCCCCAACACATTTATGGATGCGCTTAAAAAAAATTTCGATTACGATATTATCAATCCGCGAACCAACAAGGTTGTAAAACGGGTTTCCGCAAAAAAAATATTTGACATGATTGTTGCTTCTGCCTGGCAAACCGGAGAACCGGGAGTAATATTTATCGATCGTATAAACCAGGATAATCCAACACCACACCTTGCCGATATTGAAGCCACCAATCCTTGCGGAGAGCAACCTCTTCTGCCCTATGAATCATGCACTCTTGGTTCTATTAATCTTTCCAAAATGGTGATTAAAAACACCCTTGATTTAAACAGATTAAAAAGGACTGTTCATGATGCGGTCCATTTCCTTGATAATGTAATAGACGCAAACAAATATCCCCTCGCGCGTATTGAAAAAATGAGCAAAGGAATAAGGAAAATCGGTCTTGGGGTAATGGGTTTTGCCGATATGTTGATAAAAATGGGGTTGCCTTACGATTCTGACAGGGCTGTTGCCAAGGCGGAAAATGTAATGTCACTGATTTTTAGGGAATCCAAAAAAGCATCTGCCGGCCTTGCCAAAAAACGTGGGAATTTTCCGTATTACAAGGGAAGTGTCTTTGACAACTCATCAACGCCATATATGCGAAATGCCACTACCACTACAATTGCCCCGACAGGCACTATCAGTATTATTGCCGACACTTCCAGCGGAATAGAACCGATTTTTGCTGTGGCATATGCGAGGCATGTGCTTAACGGAAAGTTTCTTCCGGAAATACATCCGCTTTTTATTAAAATCGCCAGGAAGGAAGGCTTTTATAGTAAAAAGCTCTTTGGCGAACTTGCAAAAACAGGTTCCATACAGTCGCTTGACTTTATTCCTGATCACATAAAAAGGCTTTTTAGGATATCTCATGAGATTTCAACAAAATCGCATGTTAAGATTCAGGCTGCATTCCAGAAATATACGGATAATGCTGTTTCCAAGACAGTCAATTTTCCTCGGGACGCCACAAAGGAGGATATTAAAAAGGTATATCTTTCTGCTTACAGAAGCGGTTGCAAGGGTGTAACAATATATAGATACGGGAGCCGTAATCATCAGGTTTTAAGTTTCGGCAGGGAAGAAAAGGAATCTGCGAACATAGCTCCGAGGACGAGACCGATGCGCACTCACGGTATTACGAATTTCAATGAGACAGAAACAATGATTTATGTATGCCCGGAATGCGGCGGAATATTGTATCATGAAGAGGGATGTCCTATCTGTCACTCATGCGGATTTTCAAAATGCAGTTAAAAGAAATTAAGGGATTTAGGAATTTAGGAATTGGGAATTGAAGGTATTCTACTGATTTCAATCCCTCAATCCCTCAATCCCTCAATCCCTCAATTCCTCAATTCAAAAAAGATACTTGATAATCACAAACCCGGCAACAAGAAGAACGGTAAATGCAACTGCCAGGGTATTGAAATATTTCTCAATAAAAGCCTGAATTTCGGAACCAAAGCGGTATATCAGCCAACCAACCAGAAAAAAACGCATGGAACGGGAAACCAGCGAAGCAATAACAAATACAGAGAAATCGATGCCCAGAGCTCCGGCAGAAATAGTAAACACCTTATAGGGGATGGGAGTAAATCCGGCAATACCGATTGCCAGAGCGTCATATTGCATGTAAAGGCCCTGGATATATTCAACCTTTGCGCTTAAGCCATAAAAGCTTATAATCTTCTCCCCTATGCCGACCATAAACTGCCATCCAATCAAATAGCCGAGGCATCCCCCAAGTACAGAACCTGCCGAACATACCAGCGCATAATACAACGACCTTTTTGGTATTGCCACGGCAAGGGCTATAAGAAGAATATCGGGGGGTATGGGGAAAAAAGAGGATTCACAAAAAGCAAGAAGAAACAATGCCCATGTCCCATATGCTGTTTCCGCCCAGTGGAGGACCCATGAATAAAGCCGTCGAAGCATTTATTGATATCTCCAGCCTTGTTCGCCTAACAGTTTCACAAACCTGCATCCACCGAGATATGTTTTGCGAATACCCTGCTCATCATTATATAGTTTGATCAACTCCTGCGAGTATTGGTCTCCGACCGGTATTACCATACGTCCACCAATTGTTAGCTGTTTTAACAGGTTTTCGGGGATTTCCGGAGCGCCGGCTGTAACAATAATGGCATCAAACGGACTTTCGGCTTCCCATCCCAGAGTGCCGTCAGAATATCTGGCTACTATATTGTGATAGTGAAGTTCGTCAAAAAGCTTGCGCGTTTTAATAAAAAGCGAGTTTATTCTTTCGATGGTATATACCCTGAATGCGATTTCAGCTAAAATTGCGGCCTGATATCCGGATCCTGTTCCGATTTCAAGCACCCTGTCATCCTCGCCTAATTGCAGGGCCTGTGTCATTTCTGCAACGATATACGGCTGTGAAATTGTTTGCCCCTCACCAACGGGGAGCGGATAATCACCATACGCCTGATCCATTAAGGCCTCACTTACAAATAGATGCCTGGGAACCTTGCGCATGGCTGCAAGGACATTTATGTCTGTTATACCGCGCGACTCAATCTGCTTGATGACCATTTGCTCGCGCTTGCTTTCAAATGTAATGGAATCCTTTCTCATAATAAATTTTCTATCAAACCAGGATGGATAGGTCAAGAATTTAGCAATATCATAAAAAACCCTTGATTTTTAAGTGAAATGTTTCGTAGTTATATTAGTAACCCAAGTTTTGCGCCTATTATCAAGTCCAATATCTTAATTACTTGACAGTCAACGTCATTAACTTAACGAAAAAATCCTTCAAATTCCCCCCTTGAGGGGGGCGCAGGGGGGTGTAAGTCATTGAAATAACATCCCGCCGAAATAATAAGAGCTAAGCGCTAATTGCTAAGAGCTAATCGCTCATCTTACTATTAACTTTTTTTGGAACTTTTTATGATAAGCAGTACAAAACATCTAATAAGATCTGTTTTGTTGACTATAGTTATCCTCAGTTTCGGCACGGCAGGATATATGATAATTGAGGGCTGGGGTATATTTGATGCTGTGTATATGACTGTTATCACCATAAGCACTGTCGGATATGGTGAAGTGCATGAAATCAGCAGGATTGGACAGCTATTTACTGTTTTTCTTGTCTTTGCCGGTGTTGGTTTTTGTATATATGTGGCAGGAAGCGTAGTAGAATTACAATCTAATAATAATTGCGATAAAAAAATCTGATGGCAGTATGTTGTTCAACCCATCTTTTGAAAGCGTTATTAAGGCTGGAGACACACTTATTGCAGTCGGAGAAAGTGCAAACCTTCAAAAGCTGGCGCAAATTTTGGATCCTCAGGTTGGGGACTGAAAAAAAATGAACATCGAACATCGAACGTCCAACATCGAACGTTGAATGGGAAAAGATGAAGAAACAGAAATAGTCATTCAAGGTTCGGCATTGGTTTTTTTATTCGATTTTAAAATAATTTGAAGAGCGGAGCGACATCATTATTCGACGTTCGACGTTCAATGTTCGATGTTGGACGTTCATCTTATATTTTATAAACTATCCTCTTTTCAGTAATGACAATATCTACATGCTTGTCATGGGACTCAACAGGCACTTGCTGAATTATCTGGCTTTCAAGGGCAAGAGCGACCTTTCTGGTGGTAATCGCTAATTTTGGAATAAGCCTGTCATAGTAGCCTTTGCCCGATCCTATCCTTCCACCCTTTTCATCAAAAGCAACCCCTGGGATTATTGCTATATCGATACAGTCAATAGGCACAACTTTACAACACTCCGGGTCAGGCTCAGGGACTCCTCTTGGACCAGGCTTCAAATCAGAATCAAAGTTGTCAACCTTCATTAGTTGCATTGTATGCTTTGTTGTATCAAAAGCAGGAAGCACAACTATCTTATCGGATTCAAAACATCTTTTTATTATATCGTTCGTAACAACTTCACCGTTGGTATGCATATACAGCAAAACAACCTTTGATTCAAGAAAGTTGGCAAATTCAAAAAGCCGGTCTTCTATTCCTCTGGTTTTTTCGATTAATTCACCGGCGGAAAATGTTTCCAGCTTTTTTACAATATTCTCGCGTATTTCACGTTTTTTTTCTTGAATATTTTCCATATACTTCTCCGGATCTTCAAATAAGCTTTTTTAAAATCAATTTTTTAATATATATGTATTAACTAATAAAGTCAACCTTCAATAATCATTGACTATATGATATGTGCATGATAATTTAAAACTTTGAAAAACCCCAGTATTGTCATTGCGAGCGACACGCGGCGCAAGCGCCTGCGCTGCGCGAGCGAAGCAATCTAAAAACATGTTGATAATCCACAAGATTGCCACGTCGTTTTGCTCCTCGCAATGACCAAAATTGAGCAAAATGGGGGTTGCGCAAAGCTCTCAATAAACCATCAAATATCACTAAACACTTTTAATAAATATATTTATCATTATGCTTGAAATCAAGTTTGTGATACAAAATTTTTCACAGGTAAAAAAAGCCCTTTTAATGCGAGGCGAAAAAGCTGACATTGAAATTTTAAAAGATTATGATTCCACTCGCAGGGCAATTCTACTTGAGACCGAAGAACTAAGGCATCGCCGTAATCTGGTTTCCGAGCAGGTTGCAAATATGAAGAAAGCAGGTGAAGACACAGATGACCTGGTTGCTGAAATGCGTGATGTTTCAAGTAAAATAAAGGCATTAGATAAGTCTTTATCTAACAATGAGGAAAAAATTCACAAGATCCTTATGGATTTGCCGAACATTCCGCATCCGTCGGTTCCTGTTGGGAAGGGTAGCTCCGACAATCCTGTGGTCAGCCGATTCGGCAAATGCCCGGAGTTTGAATTCAAAGCCGCCCCTCACTGGACTTTGGGAGAGAATTTAGGGATACTCGATTTTGACAGGGCTTCCAGGATCGCAGGTGCTCGCTTTCCTCTCTATTTCGGAGCGGGCGCAAGGCTGGAAAGGGCTCTTATAAATTTTATGCTTGATATTCACACTGCAGAGCACGGTTATAAAGAGGTTGTGCCGCCCTTTATTGTAAACCGGAAAAGTATGACTAACACCGGTCAACTCCCAAAGTTTGAAGAAGACCTGTTTAAATTAGAGGGGTGGGACTATTTCTTGATTCCTACTGCTGAAGTGCCGGTTACAAATATTCACCAGGATGAAATATTAGACGAAAATATGCTACCGATTCTATATGCCGCGTATACCCCATGTTTTCGCAGTGAAGCCGGTTCTTATGGAAAGGATACAAGAGGTTTAATGAGGCAGCATCAGTTCAACAAGGTGGAGCTGGTCAAATTTTCCAGGCCCGAAGATTCTTATGATGAACTTGAAAAACTCTTAAATGACGCTGAAACTATTTTAAAACAGCTTGACCTCCCTTATCAGGTTGTTTGTTTGTGTACCGGAGATCTGGGCTTTTCAGCGGCAAAGACCTATGATATCGAGATTTGGATGCCTGCTCAGGGTGTTTACCGGGAGGTTTCATCCTGCAGTAATTTCGAAAGTTTTCAGGCAAGACGGGCTAATATCAGGTTCAGAAGAAAAGGTAGAAAGGGAACGGAACTTGTCCATACATTAAACGGATCAGGGCTTGCCATAGGGCGAACAGTTGCAGCCATACTTGAAAATTACCAGCAGGCTGACGGGTCTGTGATTATTCCGGAAGCTTTAAGGCCATATATGGGCGGGATGGAAAGAATAGAAAAATGAAGATTGAAGATTTTCCAATAGAGATCAGGCCATATATTATTCCCAGACAAAAAGGAAAGGTTGTTTACCGATGTCTTGGTTGCGGCCTTGAATTCGGCATTGAGAAGCTGCTTTATACCTGCCCGGATTGCGGCCAGGTTCTGCTCATCTATGATCTGCAATTTGACCAATTGAAAAAAATATCCGGAAAATTGTGGCGCCGCATTTTCGATTATCGCAGGATGCTCACGATTCCTGCTCTAAAAGGGATATATCTATATCATGAATTTATCGGTCCGGTTATGCCTCTTGACTGCGTGATCTATCTGGGTGAGGGGCATACCCCTGTTATAGAAGCCAATTCTTTTCTCCAGGGAAAAGCGGGCGTTAGATTCTTCTTTAAAAATGACGGCCAGAACCCAAGCGCCTCCTTTAAGGACAGGGGAATGGCGAGCGCCCTGAGCTATATCAATTTTCTTGTCAAAAAAGGGCATATTTCCGATGTGCTGGCAATCTGTGCTTCCACCGGGGATACATCTGCTTCAGCCGCGCTGTATGCTTCCTTTCTTCAACCTCATGTCAAGTCTGCGGTGCTACTTCCGCACAAAAAGGTAACTCCCCAGCAGCTTTCCCAGCCTCTGGGAAGCGGAGCCTCTGTGTTTGAAATTCCGGGTGTATTCGACGACTGCATGAAGGTTGTTGAGGCTATGTCGGAAAAATACAATGTAGCTCTTTTAAACTCCAAAAATGCCTGGAGGATATTAGGGCAGGAATCATATTCATATGAGATCGCTCAAAATTTTGAATATAACATGAAAGATAAAGTCATAGTATTACCGATCGGCAATGCCGGCAATATTAGCGCTATTATCAGCGGATTTTTGAAATTTTATGAGATCGGCATAATAGACAGCCTGCCGAAAATTATCGGGGTTCAGTCAAAACATGCAAACCCTGTTTACCGGTATTATCTGGAGCCTGATGCAAAAAAGCGAAAATTTATTCCTGTAACAGTAAAGCCCAGTGTGGCCCAGGCAGCCATGATCGGAAATCCTGTTTCAATGCCCAGGGTAATACATCTGGTAGATCTTTATAACCGTATGGCCGGCAAAAAGAGAATTTTTTTTATAGAGGTTTCAGAGCAGGCCATAATTGACTGGGAACTTTTAGCTAATCGCAACGGGCATATTGCCTGTACTCACGGGGGAGAATCTTTGGCAGGTCTTGTTGAGGCAAAAAAACAGGGAATTGTTAAAAACAATGATATTGCCATTATCGATTCAACCGCTCATTCACTGAAATTTTCCGGTTTCCAGGAGATGTATTTTGAAAATAGATTCCCCGCGGAATTTGAAATCACTCCTGATCCGGCTCTTATGAACTCTCCTGTTTTAATACATCCAAAGGATTTAAAAAAGGTTCCGGCCCCTGGAAAACCGATAAGAGGGGATGATTTTGAGCAATTTGTCAAACGTGTATCAGAAGAAATCGCAAGAAGGTTGAATCTTAAAACTAATTAACTATTCAGCCACCGATCTACGCTGATCGTTACTGATATTTTTTCTTTTATTGGGGTCAGGGATCAGTATTCAGGGGTCAGTAATGGATATACATTATAAGAATATATCTCTAACTGCTTTTCTGGTCATTACAGTATTATTTATCTGCATCATTACCCCTTATTCTGCAGGCAGCGCTTTGTTGTATAAAAATTATATTGTGCGCTATGATAAAGGATGGGATATATTATGCGATCCTTATGTTGTTCAAAAGGGTGATTGGGTTTTTAAGCTTTTCAGGCAAAGAGGAGAGATTTCTCACAAGGATTTTCCGAAATTCTTAGCCATATTTAAACGTATAAATCCGCATATACGCAATATTGACATGATACGTCCTGGTCAGCATATTCTTATCCCTTTAAAGAAATTAAAAAAGGATTCGCTTCCGGGTCAATCTTCAGGAATCGTTACCATTCCGTTTGTAACGATTTCCAACCTGCCTGATATTATCAAACCCCTTTCAACAGAATATATTGTGCAAAAGGGGGATTACATCTCAAGGCTTATTACGCGGGGCTACGGCTCATACGGAACGAAATCATACAAGCAAGGGATTGTGCTGTTTAGACTTATTAACCCGGATGTTGTTGATCTGGATCGAATTTATATAGGGCAAAAATTATATATACCCAGTCCATCTCTTCGTGACAAGCCGTGGTATAAATCTCTCTTTGACTCGTCCGGCAATATCATAGTGAAGGCAGACCCAAACAGCCCTGATACAAAAGCTCTGAGCTCTTTTGTTCCAACAGAAAAACCTGACAATACACCATCCCCTTTTGCAAAAATTGCTTCAATTTTAGATGCAAAGTTTTTAAATAAAGGCATATACTCTTTTCCAGGGCATGGAGGGATCGATTATAGGCTCGACCTCTCTGGTTTCCCTGTAATAGAGCTTAAAGATAAAACAAAAATTTTGCTGTCCCCATCCCCATCCACAAACAAAGACAAAAAAATAAATGAGCCTGATTTAACTGCAATAAAATCATACTGGAGCAATGTGAAAATTGTTCCGATTGCAGACAAAGCCTCAACAGAGCAGACGCTTGATGCTGTTATGAAATCGTTTGAAAAGAAAGCATTTAAAAATAAAATATCATTTTCTGATCAGGGCCTTAAGGTAGAGGTTCGCGGGAAATGGATAATCGAGCAGCCGCATTTTGCCGGCGAGAAAAAAACACATCTCTGTATTACCCCTGTCAATGACCCGGATGAGCGTACCCCTGACTCAATTGTCCGTTATCTGGAACAACACAATATAATAATAAAGGATTTTCTCAAAGATTTTCTCAAAGATTTTAAAAAGACAAAAGACAAATCCAAAAAAGCGCAAAACGAAAATACAAAAGAAGACGTTATCATTTTAGACTTTTTAGACCGTAAAACCTTTGTTAAAAACTTGCTGACGGCAATGGGTTATAATTATGCGCAGAATGTCGCCATTACATTCCCGTATGCCGGAATTCAAATAAAAGCCTTGTCAAATCTCGTATCAACAGGGGATGGAAAGTCGCTGTTAGTTGATTTTGGAGATCTTTATGGTGATGCAATTATTGCCATAAAAAAGACAGGTCTTGACATAATCCAGATAAAAGAAAAAGATAGCGCATATAAGGTAATAGAAAAGATTTTCGATGCATTAGAAGTTTCTTATGCAAAGGATCCGACCTTCCTGGCGGCAAAAAGGCCGATTATCTATAATACCTCTTTAACCATTCCGGGCTATCTGATTTCAAATAAAAAGCAGCATAAAATACTTTTAGCAACAGCGTCTGTGAATGATGATGTAGTTCAATTTTTAATAAACAAGGGGATAAAGATGATTCAGACACAAAGGCACTAAGGCACAAAGTGAATAAAACAGGTGTTAGGTGTTAGGTGTTAGGTTAAAACAATTATCTGTTTAATCATATACTTAACACTTAACACCTAACACGATTCGCAAAAACTAGTTTTTTTAACTTGTTACGAGCTCATCAAAGTTACAAGTGAGCTAAAGTTAATAATTTTGAGGACTTTTAAATATGAAAATAAAAGCAAATGGGTTTATCCGGACAGCATCTATATTTTTGGTATTTTTTCTTGTTTCGTGCGCAGCAAATTTAGAAGTAAGAAAAAACCAGGAGGAAGCTTCGAGAAATCTTGGCGAAGCATATATGGGGCAGGGAGATTATACAACAGCGCTAAGAGAGTTTCTTAAGGCGGAAAAACTCTATAGCAAAGATCCGTATCTTCAAAATGACCTGGGGCTGGTTTATATGGCAAAAGAAAGAATCGACCTTGCGATTCATCACTTTAAGAAAGCCGTGGAAATAAAACCCGATTATACTCCCGCAAAGAATAATATGGGCACAGCATATCTTGCCCAAAAAAAGTGGGATGATGCTATTGCATGTTTCAAGGAGATCACAGGAGACCTTCTTTACGCTACTCCTCACTATCCTCTTTCAAACCTGGGATGGGCATATTACAATAAAAAAGAGTACAGGCTTGCGGAAAAGTATTACCAGGATACACTCAAGATAGAACCTGAGTTTGCAATTGCTTTGCGCGGTCTTGGCAAAACATATATCGCAATGGGAAGAATCCCGGAAGCAGTAACAATTCTTGAAAAGGCAGCAAGAAACTCCCCGCGTTTTGCAGAATTATATTTCGATCTGGCTAATGCTTACACCTTATCACAAAAGTACAAAAAAGCTCTCGATGCTTACAAAAAAGCTCTTGAGTTTGCTCCTAACAGCCCACTTGCTGTTGAGGCGGAAAAAGAGATGGCAAGGATACGATAAATTGTAACCGAATATTGTCAAGACAAAATCGGGTTACAGCACAATATTGTCAAAGCAATTCGGTTCATCGTGGATTAGTAGGGGCCGATGCCCCATCGGCCATGTATTCGGCCTGTTCGGGGAACAGGCCCTACATTGAATAGCTTTTTGCTTTCTGGAGTTTAGCCCGTTCACCGGTGATGTTGGGTTTCATGCCTCAACCCAACCTACAAACTACAAACTGGTGCATTTGAATTTCATAACGCTCCCCCTATTAGCTCAAAGGTAAAAGCTGAAAGCTCAAAGGTAAAAGGTAAAAATTGAAAGTTGAAAGTAAAATGGAAATTCCAATCCCGCTTCGAGGATTTTTTAGTTCGTTAGTTCCTTAATTATAGATTTTCAGGCATCCTTCATTTACTGATTTACACTTTTTTATAACCCGTAAACATTATTTGGGGATAAAGGCAGTATGGCCAAAATCCCCAAATGCCGATTTTCAGATAAATAATTTCACATTTTCTTAATATTTCCCCTCACCCTGGCCCTCTCCCCCGGGGGAGAGGGGAATAAACGGTGTGAAATTATTTATCTGAAAATCTATATCCATCAGGCCTATCTCCTTGAATTTACAAGGTGTACCGCCTTAAGTTGGCAATTCAACCTTTTGCAGACTTGCTCCTGACATCGCAAATATTTCCCCATTAAAGTACTCGCTTTTGGGCTCGGCCTTCCGTTCAAGAGCCAGGTACTCTTTAGATGTAACTCGGGGTTTGAGTTCGAACGACATAATTCCCTCCATGCAGAAGATTCGGCACAGGAAAAGTTAAACAAATCGACCAGGCTGTTTAATATCACGCATTACCTGCCGCTATGGAGCGCAGTGGAATAACGGTCAGGTACGCCCTGGTCGGCTTTCACTTGCCTTTCTCTGTTGACTAACCTTTTGCCAAGCGCAGCCTGTTTCTTTCGAATTTCAGCAAATATAACACCTACATCAAAGTTGTATTGCTCCGCAAGTTCTTCGCGGATACGACGTACTTCATTGACAATTGGGTCTTCCCACATGCTCTTATCCTCCCATTAGTTCTTCAGGTGTGCATATCGGTGGCATATTGAAACCTTCTTTGGTACACACGCTCGCAACCCTACGCATGATCTGGGCATTTGCCAGGTGTCTACAATTCCAGGTAAGAAGGTAATCCATGTTGTTCACAGCAGCGACGCTAATATGAGCTGCATCGCGTACGGCCCGTGTACACCTTTGGCAAGTATAGCCCGAGTCAATTTCTCGGCAGCTTCTGTTACCTCCAGGACCGGAAATACATTTATGATCTCAATCCTTTTCTTCGCCTGTTCCGGGTCGCCGACAGATGCTTCTTCAATTACAACCTGCGAAATGTAACAATCAAATTCCTGACTCCGCTCTATCCACCAGACCTGGGTGATTTGCTGATGGGTTGCAACCAGAAGATCCCGGCTTGGACGGGCGACAAGATAGCTTACTATTGTCGTTTCAATGTAGACTGACTCCATAATTACGATCCATTCATCCTAATCATCCCAGCATTCCAGCATTCCCCAATCCCTAAATCCCTCAATCATCAATCATCAATCCCACCGCGCTGCTCAAGCTGAACTATCCTTGGCGTAATAAATATCAGCAGTTCTTCCTTTTCATCCTTTTTACTTTCTGTTTTAAAAAGCCAGCTAAGGACAGGAATTTTTGACAGCCACGGAACTCCGGCTTCATTCATATCCGTTGTTGTCTTTATTATGCCCCCTATTACAATTGTGTTTCCATCATCAACCAGAAGTTTTGTGTCGGCCTCCTTAGTGTCGAACGATCGCCCTGCTTCATATAACGTCCCGATATCATATTTTTTAATATATATTTTCATTGAAATGCGCTTGTCAGGGGTTACATGGGGTGTAACTTCAAGCCGAAGTTCAACGTCTTCATACTCTGTTGAAGGATTTCCTTCTTTGTCAAACACAATATATGGATATTTTACTCCCTGACTGATTATAGCTTTTTCGTTGTCAAGGGTCAAAATCTTTGGGGAAGAAACAATTTTAAGATCTCCCTGGGTTTCAGATGCCAATATAGCGGCATTTAATACAAACGGAGAGCCGACAATTCTGCTGAAACTAAATCCCATGGTTGCAGCATCAGCAGATTTAAGTAACGAAAAAGGAAAGTTTACCGCTGCGTTGTAACCGTAGTCACCTCCAAGAGCGTTGCTGTTTATTTGGGCGCTTCCCGTAGCATCTGTGCCTACATTCCAATTGACACCAATCTCTCTGGAGAATTTGTCCGAAGCTTCAACTATCCTTGCTTCTATCATTACCTGTGGCGTTACCTTGTCTAACCTTTGAACTATCTCCCTGGCCTGTTTAACGACCAAAGGCACATCCGTAATTACAATCATATTAAGACGCTCTTCCACCGAGGATTTCCCTGCCTGGCTTTCACCTCTTCCCTCTTCCTTAGTCGTTAATATTGGTACTATATGTTTTGTATTCATCTCAGAGGCTGAGCCATAGTTAACAGGGATAAATGCGGTAATATGATCTTCCTGCCTGATCGCATCCTGTTTTTCCTTTAATTTTTCCTTTAGTTGTTTTTCTTCGGCTTCAAGCGTTGCAAGTGTGGCTATACGAATGATCTTTCCCTCGTATATTTTTCCAAGCTGATTCATTTTTAGCACCAGATCGAGCACCTGGTCCCATGGCACAGGTTTTGCGAGGGTTAGAGTAACCCTGCCGGTTACATCCTTGTCTATTGCAAAATTTTTACCGCTTACCTCCCTTAAAATGAGAAACACATTTTTAATATCAGTATCATAGAAATCCAGCGCTATCTTTTCGCCGCTATACATTTTTTTAGTTTGATATGAGCGAAAAATATCGAGCCTTGTTTCTTTACCTGTGTAAGCATCAATCCTTCTTTGCGCATTGATATCATAGTCCGCGGGGTCAAGCGGCGTTTCGGTAACAATGCCCCTCGTTGGAGCGGAAACAGGGCCTGTCCTCTTTACCGGTTTCTGTGTTTCCCTCAGCATAGGTTCGACTGCTGTCTGAGCTATAACCTTCTTCCAGGATGGAAGATCAGCCTTTTCAAGCTGTTTGGGAGGAATCGAAGATGCATCAAAATGCACGAACAAAAGATCATCTGTCTGTTCGACATAATAGGGAACCAATTCGCGCAGCTCAATTACAATCATCGAGCTGGTTTTTAAGGCAGAAGTCTGCATTGGCGTAATACGATCAACAGCGCTGTTAAAACGGGTAGTTATTAGTGGCCGCTTGCGATAATCGGGAAGGTTGGTGTTGAAAAGTATTAGTTGCAGCCTTTTATCTGCGGCTTTATTCATCTTGTATTTAACAGGCCTTGTTGTTCCTATAATAATAGTTGATTTGCCGGCATCTTCGCTTGAAAAATCCACCCGATTAACCCATGCGGGTTTTGTCTGTTTATCTTTTCCGGGTTCATTTGCTTCTTTTTTTGATATAATTACATCTGTGCCAACATGAATCACAAGTCCGTCTTTTTCATTAGATGCCGAGTAACGTGAAAGATATGATTTGTCTGTATCGATAACAACCCGGAGCCTGTCAGGATAACCATAGTATCTGATCCTTTTAACCCATTTAGTATCAACAGGAACCAATTGTTCTTTTCTATAAGGACTTTTGATATTATATAGATCAAAAACGATTCTGGCCGGACTTTCAATTATAAATGACTTGTAATCGTTAATTTTGCCGTCAGCCTCTAAATGAATCTTTACGCCTGTTTCAAGCTTAGTTGCAAATACCGATTGCAGACTGGTTGCAACAGGCATGCTTTCTTCATCAGGCTGTATATCCGATTCATCAGTGATAGTTTCATCTGTTATTTTTTCAGGTATTATTTCCGGCTCAGCAGGAGTTGAGATCGCAGATTCCTTTGCAAATAATATTTTGAGCCCCTCGCCTTCACGGGTTACTTCATAAGGAGCATCCTTTTTTAATGCAATTTCAATCCTGGATGTATGCCCGTCTTCAGTCAACTCAGAAGATTTGATTGACGAAACAATAGCGCTGTCCGGAGTCAGAACAGTTTTTATCTCACCAAGAGCTGTTTCAGGAAAGTAAAGCACCACGCTTAGAGGCATAGGCTGCTTCACAGAAGTATAGGTCAGCAACCGCTCTGCTTTAATTAATACGGAAAGTGATTCAGAACCCTCTGCCGTGCTGATATCCGTGATGAGATTAAGAGACTCCGCAACTTCCTGATCAGCCTGTTCCTGATCTGCCTGCTTGATTGCCGTGCTCGAAACACATCCTGTAAAAAGCATTATCAAAATTATCAGCAGGATTGACAAAGCCCGGATTTTTGACAATTTCATAATTTTGTAAAACATTTTTTATTCTCCAGATGGTTTCTGAAGTTTAAGTTCCTGTGGATCAATATAATAAGACCTGCCATTAATTTTGTTAATTTTGGCTTCAAACTGTTTGCCGTCAATATTGATAAACCTTTTACCGTCGATTTCGGTTATAAAAAAGCTTTTGCCATCAACATCATATATGGAATCCTTATCCACATCATCAACCGGCAGTAATGGTTCATTAACGATTATCATGTCTTTTAATATCCGTGCCACCCTGCCGCAATTTATTCCAATGAAGGCGCCTTTTTCAATGGCATATCCCTGCCCGGAAGCCTCTTCCACCATTGCTATGTTACCTCTTGATGCGCGAATTATTCCTGTAAGCTTTAACTGGCTTAAATCCGCCTTTTGCAGGGGAGTATGCGAAATGCATATCCCTGCTTCACCCATTTTCATGGTCTCTCCATCCGTAGCAGCCAGCTTTTCTTCTTTGAATAAAGCAATAAACGGATTAATCTTTCCTTCAGGGTTGTAAAGCATGGTTTTGTCCGCCGCAGACGGCTTAAGCTTTAAAGCTATTTCCTTGCCGGCATTACCCGGTTTTGGAGTTGATAAAGCCACAGGCTTCTTGATTGCCTTTTCAGTTTTAACAACCATCTTTTTACTGATCACCTTTGGTTGAAATGGCGGAGAAGTCTTGTCTTCGCAACCCAAAACCAGGAAAACAGAAAAAAATAAGCATACTATGAGACCTTTGCAAAACACCCTCTTTTGCCCGATTCCTGTCATTGCGAGGCACGAAGTGCCGCGGCAATCTTGTGGATTATCAACCTGTTGTGAGATTGCTTCGCTTCGCTCGCAATGACAATATAGGTGTTTTACAAAACTCATTATTTGAGATAAAAAATGTTTAAACATAAGTTTCTTTGTATTTAAACCTATCTGCGTTCATCTGTGTGAATCTGTGGCTGAATTGTTTTATTTTTTCTTTTCCCCTGACTTCTCAGGAGAAGCTTCATCGATGAACTTGTAAGTAACAGCGCTGCATGAAGTGATGAGCTTATCGCCGACCTTCAGCGGAGTCATATTTATTTCTTGTATATTAACAATTCTTGGTAAAGTTGCGACATTGTCAAAAAAAAGCCCGACATTATGATAGCTGCCTTCCACCTGAATCGATACAGGAATTTCAGCATAAAAATCCTTTTTTATTTCCGGTTCTGGCCGAAACAGGAGAAATTCCAGACCGACAACCTGACCGGATTCTGAAATACTTTCCAGCAAAGCCGGTATTTCCTGTTTTTCCGGCAATGCTTTCATTACAAGCCTGTAATCCTTTTCCGCCTTTTTCATATTGTTTCGGAATTTTTCCAGTTGCATTGCATTTCTTTTGGCTGTGGCAAGCTGCTGCTCAAGCTTATCATAATTTTGATTTAATTTGTCGACTGTCTTGTATTTGGGGAGATAAGAAAAATATACAAAAGCGCCTATCAAGATCGTTATGGTGCCGAAATATATCATCATCCTTTGCGCCTTTGAAATTTTTTCGACCTTTTCAAAAACAGGCGCAAGCGCTTCCAATGATATTTTAATCTTTCCCATCTATTTTTTTACCCCACTTGCAAAGTTGACACATCTTTAGCTATTAGATAGTGGCTAATAGCTAAAGGTAGCTTCAGATTTCACATGTAATTATAAAACTTTTCAGATTTATACTTTTTTTAAATTTGTGTTGTTTTGTGGTTTTCAATTCCACCTTCTTAAGAAGCTTTGAGTCCTCAAGACGTGTCATAAAATCTGCCACGGTTTTATTGTCTAAAGCAACGCCATTAATGTTGACGGTTTTTCCTTTTGTTTCCAGCATGGTTAGCCACATCCGTTTTTCAATAACCATCTTGGTCATGGCATCTAACAAACGGACGGAATCTTCACGACTCAGATCAAGATTTTTAATGACATTTGTCTTCTTTGTCACCAGTTCCAACTTTTTTTTGATAAGTTTTATTTCATTATTGATCTTATTATATTTGGCCAGCTTTTTTGTTATTGTCTCTGTCCTGGTGTTCAGATCCAGCATCATGCTGTTCAGTCTCGTATTAGAATAAATCATAGTCACAGTAACTAATACAAAAGAGAGTAGGAAAATGGAGATCTGACGTCGTATATTCTCCTTTTTACGTGCAGCACGAAATGGCAGAAGATTAATTCGTATCATTTGTCATCAATTTTTCTAATTGCCAGGCCCATGCTAATGGCAGCCTGAGGAGCTATCCGTTTAAGGTATGAAATATCAAATTTTTTTTCATCTATTTGAATATTTTTAAAAGGATTAATTATTTCCACTTCAGATGATGTTTCTACAGTTAGAAGTTCACGAAATTCCTTAATGTAAGCCCCTCCACCGCTCAGAATAATCCTTTTTATCTGATCATCAGGGTTTGTGGAATAAAAAAAGTCAAGCGCTTGCCTTATTTCATAGCACCAGCCATCTGTCACCGATGAAATAATTTCTTTTACATCATCAGGGGAAATTCTGTCCGGCTGATCGCCGTATTTAAGCTGCTCGGCTTCCTCGTAAGAACAATCAATAAGTGAAACGATTTTTCTGTTTATCAGACCGCATCCAAGCGTCACATCTCTTATGAACAGGGAAGAATTACCCTTCAGTATATTCAACGAGGTCTTGCTGGCGCCGATATCAATAAGAGCGACGTTTTCATCTTCTGGAGCATAATTCAGCTCAAAAATATTTTGCAGCGCAAAAGCATCGATATCTATTACACAGGGATTAAGTCCGGCCATCTGAATAAGATCAACATAGCTGTTGACAACCTCCTTTTTGACTGCGACAAGAAGCACATCCATCTGATTCGGGTTGTTTTCAGCCTCTCCAAGCATCTGGTAATCAAGATTAACGTCGCTTATATCAAACGGAATATGCTGCTCTGCCTCAGAATTAATAGATTCCTGGAGTTGCTCTTCCGTCATTGTTTGAATGCTGATCTTTTTAACAATTACAGAGTAGCCGCCGATTGATACAGCGACATTCTGCGTCTTGAAACTATTTTCGTTAAAGAGTTTACGAATCGAAGCGGCAATCTTGTCGGCATCTTTAATAACCCCTTCTTCGATAGCGCCATAAGCAATATCCAGCATTCCGAAATACTGCAGGCTGTACCCGCTTTTTGTTTCAACAATTTCGCTGGCTTTTAAAGCCCTGGAACCTATGTCCAGACCGATAAGACGTGATGTTTTCCTGAAAAACATAATATGCTCTTAACTACCAAATATCTTTTTTTTATCGGAAAGCCCAAAACCTAATGCCAAAAGAATTTTTCGTTTTGTTTCCATTCGGCACTTCATACCTTTTTCTATGCGGGTAATAGTAATTGGAGAAATATTAGCTTTTCTGGCGAGTTCGGATTTGCTCATCAGAAGAGATTCTCTAATTTCTTTTAAGGAATTCCTGCCCATAGATGTAACCCTCTATAAATTTATTATGTAACTACTCAGGTAATAGGCACAAAGGCACAGAGGCACAAACTTGGGGAACTCTTTCGAAATCTTATATATTTCAGCAACTAAAGTCATTGATTTTTGCCAAACAAGCAGATCCCTATATGTTTTCATTTTTTCTTTGTGCCTTTGCCCCTTTGCCCCTCTGCCCCTCTGTGCCTCTGTGCCTCTGTGCCTACCTGAATAGTTACTAAATTTATAATGCAAGTCAAGATAATTATGCATAATTATAGATAAAAGATGTATAATTATGTATAATTATCTTATATTGTGTTGTTTTTAATTTACTTGCCATATATTATGTTTAAAAAAATCAAAAATTTTTACCTGTGCGGTTAATTCCTCTCAAATCCCCTCTAACAAGAGGGGTGGACGCGAAGCGGACCTGCCGCGACGGGCGCGAGCACGGCGGGCGGGGTGTGTAAAAAAGACAGAGAAAAAATAAAAGTATATTACAATTCGGAACTCAAAGAACTTGATAAAACGTTCCGAAACAGCAGCACATTATCCGAAGCGCAGATGTAGCAGCATATCATATGAACACACCCCTAAGTCCCCTCTTATTAGAGAGGACTTGAAAATTATTTAACCGCACAGGTCGAAAAATTTTCGTGAAATCAGGAAATCTTCAAATAAAGCTTTGGCCTTGACTTTAATGGCCGATTTCCATATATGATTGTAAGGATAGTCAAATTATTTTAGTCACTCGTAACTTTTTTAACTAATTCCTTAAACAGTAAAATCTTTTTGAGACATCTCTACCAGAGGTAGCGGTTTAAACCGATTAATAGAAATCCGATGATACGCTTACTTGAACTTGCGGGAAGACCCTTTATAATTGCTGTTGAAGAATCTGGCAGAATTATGCTGCTTTTATTTTCTGCAATTGCCTGGATGTTCCGACCGCCGTTTCGTTTCCGGATTATTTTCAAGCAGATGGAGTTTGTTGGGGTCAACTCCATCTTTGTTGTAATGATAACAGGAGCATTTACCGGCATGGTGTTTGCCCTTCAGTCGTATCATGGTTTCAGCTTGTTCGGAGGTGAAAGTCTTGTAGGTTCAACAGTGGCATTGGGTATGACACGTGAGCTTGGGCCTGTCTTTACCGCCTTAATGGTTACGGGACGCGTGGGTTCGGCAATGACCGCCGAACTGGGAACCATGAAGGTTACAGAGCAGATTGATGCTTTGCACACCATGTCGGTTAATCCGATTCACTATCTTGTGATGCCGCGCATAGTTGCCGCAATACTTATGCTGCCTGTTCTGACAGTAGTATCCGATTTTATCGGCATTTTAGGCGGCTATTTTGTCGGCGTAGAGATGCTGAAAATCAATTCCGGAATTTTTGTTGCCAAGATTGTGGAATACGTCGAGCTTGAAGATATTTTCAACGGTCTTATTAAAGCCGCATGTTTTGGGCTGATACTTTCCCTGATAGGATGTTATAAAGGAATTAATACAACAGGCGGAGCCGAAGGCGTTGGAAAGGCAACCACCCAGTCGGTAGTCCTGTCATCGATAACAATCTTTATTAGCGATTATTTTCTTACGTCATTTATGTTCTAATGATCGAGCTTATAAAAGTATGCAAATCATTTAAAGGCCAAAAGGTTTTAGATAATCTTGATCTTCAGATTGAACCTGAGAAGATTACCGTTATTATCGGCCGTAGCGGCAGCGGCAAAAGTGTTCTTTTAAAACATATTATGGGTCTTATTAAACCTGATTCAGGCCAGGTGCTTGTTAACGGTACTGATACTGCAAAGCTAAACGATAAAGAGCTTAACGAAATGCGAAAAGTGTTCGGTATGCTCTTTCAGGATGCAGCGCTTTTTGATTCAATGACGGTTGGAGAAAATGTTGCATTCCCGCTAAAAGAGCATACAAAATTATCTAAAAAGGAAATCGATGAAATCGTAGAGGAGAAATTATTAGCGGTTGATTTAAAAAATGTAACACACAAGATGCCTTCCGAGCTGTCAGGAGGAATGCGAAAGCGTGTCGGGCTTGCAAGGGCTATCGCGCTTAATCCCAAAATCGTGTTGTTTGACGAACCCACAACCGGTCTTGATCCTATCATGTGCGAAGGCATCGACAACCTTATTATAAATACACAGCGTCACACAAAGGCAACCTTTGTCGTTATCAGTCACGACATCGGATCTACTTTCAAGATTGCGCATAAGGTGGCCATGTTGTATAAAGGAAAGATTATAAAAATAGGAACTCCTGAAGAAATACGATCATCGAATAATCCTGTTATTAAACGGTTCATTAGCAGGGATTAAGGGATTAAGGGATTAAGGGATTAAGGGATTAAGGGATTAAGGGATTGGGGGATTAAAATCAGAAGAATACCTTCAATTCGCAATTCCTAAATTCCTAAATCCCTAAATTCTTTATTTAAAAGCCATGTCAAGTGAAGCAAAAGTAGGTGTTTTTGTAATAATCGGCATTCTCATCCTGACATATATGTCGATGAAGGTTGGAGGAGTGAGCTTTAAAAGAGCAAAAGGGTATGATGTCAATGTATATTTTGACTCTGCAACAGGTCTTGCAAAGGATGTTCAGGTGGAAATTGCCGGCGTTGAGGTCGGCAGGGTTCGCAAGATTTCTCTGGAAAACGGAAAGGCGCTGGTTGTTTTAAGGATTAATTCTGATGTAAGGCTAACAAAGGATGCAAAGGCTATTAT
Source organism: Desulfobacteraceae bacterium (assembly GCA_028571455.1). Classification (GTDB taxonomy): domain Bacteria; phylum Desulfobacterota; class Desulfobacteria; order Desulfobacterales; family ETH-SRB1; genus Desulfaltia. Next base: position 25,792 of record JAPVVG010000142.1, read on the forward strand.
CAGGACCAAGGGTATCTTAGGCGATAAATATGTTGAACTTACCCAGGGATCCCCTTCCGCTCCTCCACTAAAAGAGGGTGACAGGATTGTTAAAACTGTTCCAACAACGGATATGGACACCCTTATGGTTACTTTGGGAGAAGTGGCAAAAAATATCAACAGGCTGACAGATTCCCTCGCAAATGTTTTTGGCGGCGAAAAGGGTGAAGCCTCGCTTCGTTTGATAATAGAGTCTATGGAAGAGATGGCTGAAACCTTGAACAAAACAGTTCAGCAAAACAACGAGGATATCACAAAAATAATTGCCAATTTTTCAGATTTTTCGGAAATATTAAAGGATATGGGAAATACCAATAGTGATGATATCCGGAATATCGTAGTCAACGTGAACAGGGCTTCTGAAAAAATGGAAGATCTTATTGCCGGAATAAATGATATTACTACAAAGATTAATGAGGGAAAAGGAAGCATAGGGAAACTTGTTAATAAGGATGAAATGATCGATAATTTAACAGGAGCGCTCACATCTCTTAATAAAATTACAGGCAAGATCGAGAGGGGGGAAGGGACTCTCGGTAAACTGGTTAATGAAGATGAAACAGTGGAAAATATTAATGCCTCTCTCGTCAGCATAAACGATTATCTCCAGAAACAGGATCAATACAAAACATATCTTAATTATAGAGGAGAATATCTTTTTGACAGCAACGAGCTTAAATCCTATCTTTCGCTTCGCATTCAACCCAGGGAGGATAAATATTATCTGTTTCAGATAGTGGATGATCCAGGCGGAAAGGAAGAGGTAACAGATACAACCAGGACAACCGACGGCGAGACTACTACAGAGCATAAAGTGGAAACCGACAAGGATGGCCTCAAGTTCTCAGCCCAGATAGCAAAGCGATACTATGACATCGGCCTGCGCGGCGGTCTTTTTGAGTCTACAGGGGGCGTGGGCCTTGATTACTATCTCTTTAATGACCGTTTGACTCTTTCATTCGAAGCCTTTGATTTTGATCCGGACAGAAACGCACACCTGAAATTCAAAGCCGACTATAGACCGTTTAAATATATCTATATAACCTCAGGCTTTGACGATTTTATAAGTGACGAAGGAAAAGAATCCTTTTTTATCGGAGCCGGAATTAGCTTTGCGGATGAAGATATTAAAAGTCTTTTATCAGATATCCCAATTCCCAAGGATTGATAACATTGATCGCGTCATAAAAAGTGCGACTATGTCACTCATTTCTGTAGGGCAAAGCTTTAGCTTTGCTTTAATGCATGGCTAAAGCCCTGCCCTACGGGTTACTCTATTTTGACGAATCCGACTTTTTACGAGTTCATCAACATTAAACCAGCCGCATTTTACTATGAATTCCAAGCGTTTAGATGAAAAAGTCAAACCATTCAAACTGGTAAAGTATTTCACCTTTATAAGCCTGATATTAATCTTTTTAGGAATACTGATTCTCGCAGGCCTCAACAACCACTGGGCAAGGATGATGCAGCTCAAGAAGAGCGAAGACTATGCCAACCTTCTTGTAGCAAATCTTAACCATCAGGTTTATATGAAATTTTACCTTCCTCTTTCAATAACACGCCATAAAGTAATCCGGCTCAGTGAAGAAAAATATTACAAAAGAATGGATATGATCGTCAAAAGCACTTTGCATAGCTTCAATGTAGAGAGAGTAAACATTTATGATAAGAATAACACAATTATTTATAGTTATGATCAAAAACTAATAGGAGTCAACAATGTCGGAGGCAAAGGGTATCTGAACGCTCTTTCGGGCGCATCAACATCAAAGCTGATTCAAAGAGGCAATTTTTTGCAGATTCTGTTTGGATTTCCTAAAAATGCTAAATTGATTACATTTGCTCCGCTTCGCACGGAAGAGCCTTTGCCGACGTTAACCAGACAGATCTTCGGTGTTTTTGAAATCGTTCAAGACATATCAGAAGATTTTAAAACAATTTTTCGATTCCAGATATTAGCTATTATTACGATTACCCTGATTATGGGCGCTCTGTTTTTGGCCCTTTTCTTTGTGGTCAAAAGGGGAGAGGCAATTATTGAAAACAGAGCCCGGGAAAGGCTGCGGCTTAAGGAGCAATTAACTGAAGCACAGCATCTGTCTTCGTTGGGAGAGATGGTGGCGGGTGTGTCCCATGAAATCCGGAATCCATTAGGAATCATCAGGAGTTCAGCCGCGCTTCTAAAGAAAAAAATGAACCATTTTGATCCTTCAAGCGCTATTCCGGATATAATTATCGAAGAATCTGATCGACTAAATAATATAATAACAGATTTTTTAAGTTTTGCGAAACCTAAAATGCCGAACCTTGTCCCGTGCCGTGTTGAAGAAGTACTTGACAGAAATATTACTTTTCTTGCATCACAGATAGAAAAACAGGGCTATATAATTAAGAAGCATTATGATAATAATCTCCCGAAAATAATGGCCGATTCCGCCATGTTATATCAGGCATTCCTTAACATATTGATAAACTCCATGCAGGCCATGTCAGGTGGCGGGGAAATACATATTCAGCTTGCTTCAAAGGATGACTTAATAACAATTACTTTTGAAGATGAAGGGGAAGGTATGCCAAAAGATGTTATGGAAAAGATATGGGAGCCTTTTTTTACTACAAAGGAAAAGGGAACAGGCCTGGGCCTGGGCATTGTAAAAAACATTATCGAAACGCACAACGGAACTATTCATATTAACAACAGATCTGTAAGAGGCGCTCGAGTCTTAGTTAAATTACCTGTAAGGGAGATTTAGGAATTGAGGAATTTAGGAATTGAGGAATTAAAATCAAGCATAAACCACAAAAAAGACTATCTTGAGGCATAGGCATGGAGACTATCCTGATCGTAGATGATGAAAAAAATTATCCACCCATATTAAGCGCTGTGCTGGAAGAAGAAGGTTTTGCAACCTTAACCGCCAATAGCGGTAGGGACGCGCTTGAAATTTTAAGCAACTCCGATGTTGACCTGGTTCTAACCGACATGAAAATGCCTTTAATGGACGGCATAGAATTGCTTGAAAAGATCAAAACAATTGACCCGGATCTTCCGGTCATAATGATGACTGCTTACGGCACAGTGGAAAAGGCGGTGCAGGCAATGCAAAAAGGGGCTTATAACTACATTCTTAAGCCTTTTGATAATGAAACGCTGGTTATTTATGTGAACAAAGCCGTTTCAATG
>JAPVVG010000143.1 GCA_028571455.1 Desulfobacteraceae bacterium
ATTCCTGTATCGAAACTGATACAGAGTGCGTCTTCGTAATGTTGCCACAAAAACAACATGACCACCTTTTCCGCCGTCTCCTCCATCCGGTCCTCCGCGGGGTATAAATTTTTCACGCCTGAAACTTACACATCCGCGACCCCCATCCCCGGACTGAACAGTGATAATCGCTTCGTCAATGAATTTCACTCTGCATAAACACTTACTTTTTTGCGCGAACGGCCCATTCGTTCATAAGCAACAATCCCGTCAACAATGGCAAATAATGTATAATCCCGACCCATTCCAACATTATTCCCTGGATGAATCTTTGTCCCAAGCTGGCGAACCAGTATATTTCCAGCCCTTACCTTTTCTCCGCCCCATCGTTTAACACCACGCCTTTGTCCATTGCTGTCGCGACCGTTTTTTGAACTGCCGCCTGCTTTTTTATGTGCCATTATTTCTACTCCTTACGTAATAAATCAGCTATCAAGACAGAAAGATATTTAGGAATTTAGGAATTGAAGGTATTATATTGATTTTAATTCCAGCATTCATCAATCCATCAATCCCTCAATCATATCCCTTCTTTGTGCCTTTGTGCCTTTGTGCCTTTGTGGCCAAACTATTACAAATGTTACTTATGACTCAATATTATCTATCATAACAGCAGTAAGCTGCTGGCGATGACCTTGCTTTTTGCGGTATCTTTTCCGTCTCTTATACTTGAAAACAATTATTTTTTTTGCTTTTTCCTGTAGAACGATATGGCCTTTAACCATTACATTATCAAGAAGCGGTCTGCCGATATTTACAGTTTTACCATCTGAAAACATAAGGACTTTATCAAAAGAAACAAAATCACCAGCCTCTCCTGGAATCTTTTCAACCCTTAAAATTTCACCCTCATTAACTTTATATTGTTTTCCGCCGGTACCAATTATTGCGTACATTTTTAGCTCCCTTTTTAATTTTAAGGACCTTTACATTTCACTTATTATGACACCTTTAACTAATAAAAACATTAATTTTCTATTTTATCAAACTATTTTGTCAAGTAAAAAAATTTTAAATTATCCTTTTAAAAAACCAACCTGCTTAAAATACAAAAAGGGTTCATCGAAATGATGAACCCTTTTTATGCATATTATCTTAAGTATTGTCTTTTTTATACCTCGGAAACCTCTTCCTTTACGGAAACCGCAATCTTATACAAAAGAGTTAATATAAAGAAACCTGTTGCCCATACTCCAAGTGTAATTATTATTTCCGGTATTGTAGGAGTATATTCGACTACATGATGAAGCGGGTTGGGCACAAAGCCGCCTGAGATCATTCCCATGCCCTTGTCGATCCAGGTTCCAATAAACACGGCTACACAGGCAACAGCCAGAACAGCTTCGTTTTTGCGGGTTACAGGAACAACAAGAAGACCAATCGCTACCACCATCAACGAAATCGATGTCCACATCCATGGCACCAGAACGCCATGCCCGTGAAGCCCGAAAAACAGGTATCTTATATGATCCATGTGGCTTGGAATCCTGCTGTAAAAAACTACAAATATTTCACAAAGGAAGAAAAATACATTAATGGTAATCGCATAAGCAACAATTTTAGCAAGAGATTGAATCTGCTCCCGGCCAGGATCAAACTTTGTCACCCTCCTTATTATCAGGCACAAAAGGATTAATAATGCAGGACCTGCGGCAAAAGCTGAAGCAAGAAATCTTGGAGCGAGGATAGCGGTTAACCAGAATCCCCTGCCCGGCAAACCGCAGTAAAGATATGCCGTAACAGTATGGATGAGAGGCGCCCATACAATCGAAAAAATTGCCAGCACCTTTACCCACCCTGGATAAGGGATGCCATTTCGCTCAGCCTCAAGCACATTCCAGCCCACAACGATATTCAGCAAAAGATACACATTTAAAACTATCATATCCCAGAAAAGGACGGAACCGGGTGTTGGATATAATAGAACATTAAGAGCGCGCATGGGGTAGCCAAGATCGGCAATAATAAACAAAAGACACATGATAACAGCGGCTATGGCCAGAAATTCACCTAAAATGGTAATCCTGCCAAAAGCCTTATAGTCATGAAGGTAGTATGGAAGAACCACCATGACACCTCCTGCGGCAACACCGACAAGAAAGGTAAACTGGGCAATATAAAAACCCCATGAAACATCCCGGCTCATACCTGTAATTCCAAGGCCGAAACTAAGCTGCCACAGCCAGAAACCAAAACCAATGCCCATAACAATAAGCAGTCCTATAATCAATGCCCAGTATTTTTTGCTTCCTTTAATAACTAATTCAAGCATAATAACCTCATACTATGTAGTAAATGGCCGGTCCCGCGCCAAGCTCCAGTTTGCGACGAATTGTATAGTTATTTTTTAATAACTCTCTTACCTCAGAATCAGAATCGTAAAGGTCCCCAAAAGCAATAGCCCCATTTGACGCTTCCACACACGCAGGCTTTTTCCCCACAGCCAGCCTTTCAGCGCAAAAATTGCACTTTTCCACAACACCTCTCATCCTTGTGGGGAATTCTTTGTTCTCCTCCTTGATAAAGGGACGTGGATCTCTGAAATTAAAACTTCTCGATCCATAGGGGCATGCAGCCATACAGAACCTGCATCCTATGCAACGATGAAAGTCCATCAGAACAATTCCATCATCCCGCTGAAAAGTTGCCTTGGTTGGACAGACTCTGACACACGCAGGATTTTCACAGTGGTTACAAAGCACCAGAAATGGTAAATATTTTACCCTGTCATCAACAAATTCATGTTCCTGGTTTGTAAAGACATGTTTAAACTCGTCAATCCATATCCAGTCGATCTCATGCCTTTTAGTTGTATGTTCTGGAACATTGTGGATCTTGTGACAGGCTTCAACAATCGGCTTAAGATCCTCTTCCGACTCAAATTTCCTGGTATCTATGACCATAGCCCATCTTTTTGCTTTGAGAGCTTCTGGTTTTTTCTGGATTTCAGCTTTGTGTTCCTCAGAAGCAAAAGCATTCAGAACAGGTTTTGTCCCTAAACCCAAAGCTGAAATTCCGGCTAATTTCAAGAAGCTTCTTCTGCTGTTTTCCATTATTTTTTCTCCTTTGGCGGCTCGGGCGGCTCAATGTGGCAATCCCAGCAGTATTCTCTTACCGATGCATAATTATGGCATTTATCGCAAAAATCAGCCTTGTTGGAATGGCATCCCATACACGAATCATCTCCAGTGGAAAGACTCATACCAAACTTCTTTCCTTTTTCGTTTATATAAACTCTGTCAGCATCCCTTACAACAGAATCTCTCCAGGTATCGAGTAGCTGCATGTGCTCTGCCCTCATAACCTCTTTTGGCTTGACACACTCTTTTGCAAGTTTTGCCTTTTCTGTCAGTTTAGTTTCGGGCACAGGAGCTGCTTTCCCCATATTATACCAAAAAGGAAGTGTCATAAATACAAAAAAAAGGATTAACCCGATGATTATCTTGTTTTTATCGTTCATCAACTTCACCCTCCATTACCTCAAGATTGGCCATCTATCGGCCCGGAAAACTGGGTCGTTTATAAAACTCGTCAGGTTCAACATCTTTTGGCCATATTGGTTCATCGCGCAGGTTTACTGTTTTTTCTTTTTCTCCCGGCAAAATCAATGCATTCGCTACCAACTCATTAATACCGCTGACATCCACTTCAGGGGCCCAGTATCCCATGCAAGCAGGAAGTACCGCCCTGTCAATAGCGCACATACAAATAAGATTGTTCACACCGTGTTTATTATGAACATATTGTACAGCGTTGCCTCTGGGCATACCACCGGCAAGCCGCAATTCCATATCTTCACCTGCATTCAGACCCGATCCGCAGCCACAGCAAAATGTCTGTTCCCTGATGGTATTTCTGGGCATTTCATAGAAATTATTGCAAACGCTTTTGATGACATATCTGGGCTCTTCGAGGATACCCATTGCCCTTGCAGGATTGCAGGAATCGTGAAAAGTATTCTTTAAACGGTCGTTACGGTTCGGATCAAGATTAAGCTTTCCGTGTATGATAAGGTCTGAAAGGAATTCAGTGATATGAACCATCTTGGTAGTTTTTGCATTTTCAAACTTGGTGCCGGTTATTGGATTAACCGGTTCCTCCAGGAAATCTGCCGGACCGTTCATAGTGTCCATGTACTGGTTTATAACCCGCCACATGTGCCCGCACTCTCCTCCGAGAATCCATTTTACTCCCAGCCTTTTAGCTTCAGCATACATTTTTGCGTTAAGCCGTTTCATCATCTCGTGTGAAGTGAACAGGCCGAAGTTTCCTCCCTCGGAAGCGTATGTGCTCCACGTGATATCGAGTCCGTAAACCTCTCTTAAATAGTGTATGACTATCATATACCCCATACAGGTATATGTGCCCGGGTCGCCAAAAACATCACCGGATGGCGTAATAAAGAGAATATCGGCTCCTTTCTTGTTGAAAGTCTGTTGACACCTGACTCCTGTTACATTCTCTATTTCATCGGTGAAAAAATCGAGCATATCCACGTATGCATGGGGCTGGATTCCCATATGATTGCCGGTTCTATAGCAAAATGCCACAGGAGCCGCAATCCAGTCTATGTTAAGACCTATCAGATTAAGGAGTTCTCTTCCTATTATTGTTATTTCAGCAGTATCAATTCCATAAGGACAGAATACCGAGCAGCGCCTGCATTCTGTGCACTGAAAGAGATAGTACCACCACTCTTTCAAAACATCCAAGGTAAGCTTCCTTCCGCCGCCAATTCTCCCTAAAATTTTTCCTGCAGTTGTAAACTCGCCTCTATATACGCTGCGGATAAGCTCGGCCCTTAAAACAGGCATGTTCTTTGGATCCCCGGTCCCGATAAAGAAATGGCATTTGTCCGCGCATGCCCCGCACCGCACACAGATATCCATGAAAATTTTAAAGGTTCTATATTTTTCGAGCCGTTCCTTCATCCCTTCAAGAATAATCTCTTTCCAGTTTTCCGGCAACTGCCAGTCTTCAGCCGTGCAGCTCCAATCTCTTGGATTGGGCAAACTAACATATTCGAGCCTCGCCGGTTTAGCGGCATAGCAATAGATTCCCTCTTTATATACGGTAGGGGTGTCCATCCAGTCGGTTTTAGGGGGCTTATGACCTAACTCTAATGCTCGTTCTTTTGAATTTGGATTTATCATTTCTAACTTACTCCTTTTCCACCACTGGAAGTTCCTTTTCCACTGGAAGTCCAGCTCCTATCATTTTTTCCCTGAATTCATCTTCATACTCTTCATATGTATGAGTCTCAACAGGGTAATTCCACGGATTGATATGCCTCTTAAAGCGGGTATTGTTAGCCAGGTTTCTGGTAGGGCTCAAAAATATCCCTGGCATATGCATGAGTTTGCTAAAGGGAAAGTACGCAAAAAAAACACTTACAAGTAACAGATGGATATAAAAAAGCACTCCGATACCGTCTGGAATTGTAGGATGGAAACTCGCCAAACCTATTGCGAGCTCTTTAACACCCACAATATACACCTTGGTAAAATAACGCATGAGAATGCCGGTAATAGCTATGCTGATAATAAGAAACAGGGGAAAATAATCTGCGGCAAGAGAAATATATCTCATCTCTGGAAGGTAGATTCTTCTCAAAAATAAGAAAGTTGTTGCGCCCAGAAGAATTGCCCCGGTCAGGAAAAGCCCTGGCAATCCAAGCTGGAAGAAAGTATCGACCTCTTCCAGCCATTGCAACCATACAGGCACAGGCTCAAGAAAGAACCGCAGATGCCTTATCAGCACGACAAGAAAGGAATAGTGGAATGCCAGTGACACAAGCCACAGCCACTTTTCCCATACATAGGAAATCTTGGGGCCCTCATTTAACGCAAACTTCGTATTCCTGAACAATGAGCGGAATAACAAAATCTCTAACATCATCCGGATAATAACACCGGTGGTGGTAGTCGGGTTGTCTATTTTATCATGTTTGATCCAGGAAAGTGTTTTCTGCTGGCCGCATGTGGAGGGAATACTGAATGGAACGGGCGAGCTTGCCCAGTCCATTACACGATATACAAACCCTGCGATAAAGATGAGTACAGCTATATAAGGCAAAATAATGCCAAAAAGAACCTGAAGTCCAGCCGCCTCAACTCCCACATAGGCTATCAGAATCAACACAATAACCGCTATGAGTGAATACATATACTTTTGATTCATTAATATTACCTCACTAATTAGTTTCGCAGCGACCTGAAACCTGAATTAATCTACCCTGTCATCTAAAGGCGCAACCGCGGTATTACTCGATTTTAGGACATTCATCACACCAGGCCGCTTACCATCCGGAATCTCATATACTAAACCTGCCCTCTGAAATGCTCTAAAAACTCTATTTCTTTCACCATTTGCCTTAAGCTTGTAAACTTGTTCTCTGCATTTCATGAATATATCAAAGGCCATTAACCCAACCTCGTCGATCTTTGACTCGAATATTATTAATTCATTGATAATGTGATCGTCCTGATTTTCTCTTTTTTTAAGGTTACTTCTAACTGCTTTTTTTAAAGAAAAGATAAAGGCAACAGCTTGTGAAGGAGAAAACATTACCTGGACAGCTCTGATTCTGATCATTGGATCAAGATAGGATACTATGGCCTTATGATCCATTCCATTAAGAATTTCGTCAAAAAGAGGTTTTAAAGAATGTAAAATGGTAGTTCCGACAGGATTGGCAAAATGATCTTTTTGCTTCTTTAAGAAATATGCGGTATCGGAAGGATATGAATTAACAATAAGATTAAACCACTCTTTAATAATAGCGGCTTTTTTTTGCTCTAATAAATCGTTTAGCCTCATTCTCAGTACAGTTCCTTAACCACTTTATATTAACAATTAAAACATAAAAATCAGTACATAAGGCTTGACTTTGGTTTAACTCATATAACCAACTTGCAAAATCTTGTCAAGAAAAAAAGATTAATTCGTAAAAAGTAAAATTATGCCGCTTCGCGACACTGCAGACGAAAATAACTTTTGCGTATTTTTTTTAGTTTTATCAAACAAACCGGCTGCATTAAGCTTCGGCCTGTTCGGGGAACAGGCCCTACATCTATGTTTATGCCGACCTGCCTGCCGCGCAACGGCGCAGGCACGTGTTTCTGTAGGGCACGTTCCCCGAACGTGCCGCATGTTTCTCGTTCCCACGCTCCAGCGTGGGAATGCATACCTGCTTTTTCAACCACTTACATCCCCCTCCCCCGCCCGCCTCGCAAGCTAGAGCGTTGCGGGCAGGCCTTTGTCCCCTCCCGCCAGGGGAGGGGAAATCTGACTTGTTACGAGTCCATCAAAAAAGAAAAGGCTTAAAAAATATATTGTTGATTTTCGATTGACGATTGATAAATTTTAGTTTTCAATAAAGATTTAGAGGTTCATAGGTTCATCGCTTTCTAACCGTTGAACTGTGAACCGTTGAACCGTGAACCGTTGAACCGTGAACAATTACAGTATAAGGAAAGATATGACAGTATGCAAAAACAGTTTTGGGACAGGCTCAATTCTTAACACCCCTGATGGTCCGGTTGTATATTATGATCTGAAAAAAATTGCAGATTCGGGTTTCGTTGATATTGATTCTTTTCCTTTTTGTATAAAGATACTTTTGGAAAACCTGCTCAGAAATGAAGACGGTATCGTAGTGAATACCGGTGATATAGAAAATATGTCCAGGTGGAATACAACTGTTTCCGAAAACAATGAGGTGCCTTTCATGCCTGCCAGAATCCTGCTCCAGGATTTTACAGGGGTTCCAGCTCTCGTTGATATGGCTGCTATGCGTGACGCCGCAAATCGCCTTAATATCGATCCCATGAAAATCAATCCTAATATCCCTGTTGAACTAATAATTGATCACTCGGTTCAGGTCGATTCTTTCGGTTCTGCAATATCCTATGAGTATAATGTTAAGAAGGAGTTTGAACGTAATTCAGAGCGTTATGCCTTTTTGCGCTGGGGCCAGAAAAATTTTAAACATTTTAATGTTGTGCCACCGGCAACAGGCATTATTCATCAGGTTAATCTGGAATACTTAGCAAGAGTAATATTCATCAAAACAGAAAATGGGCAAAGGATCGCTTTTCCGGACAGCCTTGTGGGCCTTGATTCCCACACTACCATGATTAACGGAATCGGTGTTTTTGGCTGGGGTGTCGGCGGAATTGAAGCCGAGGCCGTGATGCTTGGCAACCCGTATTTCATGCTTACTCCACGGGTAGTTGGATGTTATCTGACCAACAGGCTTCCTGATGGCGCCACGGCCACAGATCTTGTGCTTACCATAACCGAGCTGCTTCGAAAAAAAGGGGTGGTCGGTAAATTTGTTGAATTTTACGGGCCCGGCGTAAAAAGCCTGAGCTGTGAAGATCGGGCCACAATATCCAATATGGCTCCCGAATACGGAGCAACCATGGGTTTTTTCCCTGTAGATGATGAAACAATCAATTACCTTCGTCTATCCGGTCGCACACAAAAAAGTGTCGCGCTTGTTGAAAGCTATTGCAAAGCCCAGGGCCTTTTCAGAACCGAGACAACACCGGATCCGATTTACATTGATAGCGTCCGTCTGGATATAAGTACTATAGAACCGAGCCTGGCAGGCCCAAGCCGTCCCCAGCAGCGGATTCCTCTTTTGAAAATGAAAAAAAGTTTTATTGATGCCTTTAAGGAATCATTAGCGATCAACAGTTTTCAAAATCTTCAAAGCGCAAAACCTGTTGAGATCAGCATTGATGGGGATACATTTAGTATTGGCCATGGTTGTGTGGTTATAGCGGCAATAACGAGTTGCACCAACACCTCAAATCCGTCGGTTATGGTTGGAGCAGGGCTGCTGGCAAAAAAGGCTGTTGAGCGCGGTCTTTGTGTCAAGCCATGGGTTAAAACCAGCCTGGCGCCTGGTTCCAAAGTGGTTACAGAATACCTTAAGATTGCAGGGCTGATGCAATATTTAGATGCTTTGCGCTTCAACCTTGTCGCTTATGGATGCGCATCCTGTATCGGCAACAGCGGACCTCTTCTGGAATCTGTGGCAAGCGCTATAAGGAAGCACAACCTTGTGGCTGTGTCTGTGATAAGCGGCAACCGTAACTTTGAAGGGAGAGTTTCCCCCTTGACCAGGGCCAACTTTCTTGCATCGCCGCCACTTGTTGTTGCTTACGCCATTGCAGGCAGGGTGGATATTGATTTTGAAAAGGAACCCGTATCGCTTGATTCCAGCGGCAACCCGGTATATTTGCGTGAAATATGGCCCGGTGCGGAGGAAATCAGAAAGGTTATTAAAAAGAGCATAAAACCGGAAATATACAGAAAAGCATATGCAACGGTGTTTGAAGGAACAAACCTGTGGAAATCGATTTTGGCTCCTGAAGGAGCGATTTACAAATGGGATTCAAAATCAACTTATATCAAGGAGCCGCCTTTTTTTAAGAAAATAACGCTTAATGCTTCAAAGCTTCAGGATATCAAGGGAGCAAGGGTTCTGGCCTTTCTCGGAGACAGTGTTACAACCGACCATATTTCCCCTGCCGGCGCAATTCCTGCCGGCGGTCCGGCCGGCGCATATCTTATTAAGCAGGGGGTAACCCCTTTGGATTTCAATTCGTTTGGATCCCGGCGTGGAAACCATGAAGTTATGCTGCGGGGCGCATTCTGCAATATCCGTCTTCAAAACAGGCTTGTGCCCGGCATCGAAGGCGGATGGACTATCTGTTTGCCGGAAAGAAAAAAAATGTCTATCTATGAAGCTGCCATGCAGTATCAAAAGCAAGCAACACCGCTGCTGATTATGGCCGGCAGCGACTACGGCATTGGTAGTTCTCGGGACTGGGCAGCCAAAGGAACGGCTTTGCTTGGAGTTAAGGCGATAATTGCTGAAAGTTTCGAGCGGATACACAGGAGCAACCTTGTGTGTATGGGGGTTTTGCCTCTTCAGTTCAAACCAGGTGAAAACCCCGAATCGCTTGAACTGGATGGAACCGAACTTTACAATATAACAGGCATTAAAAATAAACTAAAACCAGGGGGAAAACTTTTGGTTTGCGCAAATCGGAAAGACGGTAAAAAGATCGAATTTACACTTATTGTCAGGATCGACTCTCCAGTAGAATTGAGCTATTACAGGCATGGCGGGATACTGGCTTATGTTCTGCGCCGGTTGAAGAAGGGGTAAGGATTAATCCTTACCCCTTAATCCTCTAATCCTTAATTATTATTTGACACAAACAAATCCGCCTCCTATAAAGTTTTTTTACTATGAATGTTCTGCTTATTGAAATTAATCCTTTTGCATCGGCAACCACTCCTATCTCGTTAGGATACATTGCGGCCTATCTTAAGTCGAATGGATTTGGTGTTAAGATATTAGCTGTAGGAGAGGATATGTCTTTATCCTGCTCTGGTTTTCACGAGCTTATCAACAGCTTTAAACCTGCCCTAATTGGATTGACGGCCTATCAGAGAACCATGCTCTACGTGAAAGGTTTTGCCGGATTAATAAAATCGATTGATAATAATATTAAAATAATCATGGGTGGTCCCCAGGCCACCTTCATGCCTTCTTCCGGTTTTGCGGAGCTTACCGATATTGATTATATCTGTCGATCTTCGGGCGAGATGACGGTACTGGGTGTTGCACAGGCTATCAAAAATGGAGCCCCTTTTTCAAACCTTTCAGGAGTCTCTTACAAAGATAGTGACGGCGCTGTTTATGACACACCTGAACTCGAGGGTTTTACCGACTTAGATCAATATCCCTCTGCATATCTGAGTGACGTTTTTGACTATTCTCATATGAGAGAAGCCATCATGCTGACATCTCGCGGATGTCCTCACCACTGTATTTATTGTTATACCCCTCAGGCATTCAAACACAAAATAACTTTTCATTCTGTTGGCAGGGTTATTGAAGAAATTAAATGGATAAGCAAAAAAGGTGTAAAAAAACTCTGGTTTGCAGATCCAAATATATCCTTTAAACCAGAGCGGCTGATAGAACTTCTTGACAGGATTTTATCAGAGAATCTTGAATTTGAAATGTGGATGCAGACCCGTGCGGATCTTGTAACTCCTGAACTAATGAAAAAAATGAAAAATGCAGGTGTTAAAACCATCGCCTTTGGACTGGAGTCGGCCTCGGAACGGGTTCAGGCGAGATTAGGTAAACATCTATCCCTTGACAAGGTAGTCCAGGCAATCAAAATGGCGCAACAACAGGAAATTGAGGTAGAGCTTTTTACTATTTTCGGTCTTCCTTATGAAACCTTTGACGATGCGGTGAAAACGCTGGAGTTTGTGAAAAAAAACAGGGTTAAAATCATGGGAAATACAAATTCACAGCAGATGCAGATCTATTTCGGAACACATCTGGCCGGGCATTATAAAGACTACAATATACGCCCGTTAAACACCGACCGCCCTGCATATATATCAATAGGATCTCAGTACGAAACTGAATACATAAGGACCAGCGAGCTTCATAAGATTCAAAATATGTGGAAAGCTCATTCTCTTGACGGGGGAAAGCGGATCGTGTCGTGAAATGATTAAGACTGCTATACATAAAATATATGTGATATTAGGCAAACAGGACAAGGGGAATCTTGAGCAGCTTTCCAGGACGTTGTCGGGCCTGTTTTCATATGTGAACATGACATCTAATCTTTATCTTGTGGCCGGGAATCTGCCTGAAAGCATGCCCCAGGTGGAACGTATTCAGAAGGATGTCATCAAGTTTCTCAGAAAGAACCTGTTTGCCCGGCTTTATCTCCATTTTGTTCATACAATTCCCCAGACAACCCCAAAGGGAATAGATTATTATTTTCAGTATTATTACCAGTGCCTGAAGCAGGAAACCAGAGAGTTTGATCAGGAAGGCTATGTATATCAGGAAGTGCCAAGGTTTATGCTGCTTCCTGTTATTGTTCCCGACAACCGGGTTGAACCTGCTTCACTTATAACCTTGCTGGATAGGCTTAAAAGAGATTTTATCTTACCCTGTCTTTATCTCGACAAAAGCCTTTTTTTTCTTACGCAGGATAAAGATCTTCTCGCCAGGACGGAAAAGTTTTACTATGGAAATGATGATTCAAGAGAGCCGGCTGAAATCGCCTGCAATATGTTTAACGGAGATCTTCTTGATGATTCATTAGAAATGTTAACGTCCGAAGACCGGTTTATACCCGGCCCGTGTCGGGCTTCGCTCATTATCTCGGCGCAAGACGGTAAGGTTTATACCTGTCTGGACGCATTTCGCAAAAACGAGAGCATAACGGATATTTATAAAAGCAGCAGCGTGGATGCGCTCATGACACTCTATTATGAACACGGCAGGTCAAAAAGAGACTGCCTTGAGTGCAGGGCGCGAGGTGCCGAATCTTTTGCAGATTTGCCCGTATCGCAAGGCAGGAAACAACGGATCGGAGCGCTGCTCTGTCATTTTGGAACATTGTGCCATGACGCGGGAGACGATATTCGGGCCGTGGAAAAATATGAGCAATCATTGAAATTGTCTTCGGCTCAAGAAGCTGGTCATATTAATTTTCGACTCGGGCTTGCCTACACAAATATCGGATGCTTTGATCAGGCTATTAAAGCATTTAACAAGGCTGAACTCACATACCAGGGCCAGTACTATTTTCACTTCTACAAAGGGCGTTGCTATTTTGAAAACAAGGAATATCAAATGGCCCTCGAGGAGTTTTCACAAGCCCTGAATCTAAAGCCGCAGCAGGACGATTTCATCAGTATATTGATTTACGCCGGTTCATGCCATAACGGTCTTGGAGAGTACAAGAAGGCTGTCGTAGCATTGGAAAAAGCAAGGAAAGCAGCCGGGCATGTAAAGGAAATATATAATAGCCTTGGATTTTCTTATTTTCAGCTTAAAAACTATGATAAATCAATTGAAAACCTTCTCGTGGCTGTTGAAATAGATCCCTATTCTGCCGTGGATTATGCAAGCCTTGGATCGAATTATCGCGAAAAAGGCGACCTTGACAGGGCAATAGTCATGTACGAAAAGGCCCTTGAATTGGATCCGGATATGACTCTGGCCAAGGAAAATCTTGAAAGGCTCAAAAAGAGAGACCTTTGAAAGTTGATGAACTCGTAAAAAGTCAGAATTAATTACCGTGATGATATGAGTTTATACTCATAATTACCCGCAAATTGGTTAAAGATATATTTCAGGTGACGCCAAGTCGTCACAAAATGCTCTTTGACAAATGAAAATAGAGCCCCGGAGGGCTTTATGCCTCACAAAGGCATTCTACCGGCATCATCCTCGCTAATCTGACGGCAGCAGCCCTGAAGATGTTCACTCCCAAAGCCTTTAAGGTTGCACAAAACCTCACTGCTTTCATACCCCGCACTCGAAGATGTTTGACGCCCGTTCGCCTGTCA
>JAPVVG010000144.1 GCA_028571455.1 Desulfobacteraceae bacterium
ATATGCTCTTCAAAATCAATATGTTATAAATATTTTCTTTCAAAACAGGCGGTTAGCTTTCACTGCCGAAGAAGATTTTGTTGTAACTGTATAGAATTATAATAAATCTTTATGATGCCACAACTTATGAACGTTACCAATTTATGGTATGTTGTGCCGGAAATAAATTTGTACAATAAATTCATGAAAAAATAGAGAATAGAGAGGTGGCGTAATGCAAACTGTAAAATCTTTGACTCCGGAATCTTTGACTGCTGTTGAGATTTTGGAAGGCATTGATAAAGTTCATAGAGATCAGGCCTTAGAAATGTTAAGAAATTTTGCAAATGAACTTTATAGTGAACAGAAATGGCAGGAATTATTATCAAAGTCTCCAGAACCAATGATTAATGTGGCAAAACAAGCTCTTCAAGAACATATTAATGGAAAAAGCCAGGAGATGTAGTGTATCCATTTACTGTAAAGTCATATTGGAAATCATATAAGGGATTACCAAAGAAGATTCAAACCCTTTTCATCCTTCTCTGAATTTCAAATGTGTGAATACAGAATACAATATCTGGTCAGTAAGAGTGATAATGGATTATCGGGCGCTTGCTGTAAGAAATGATAAGTCAGTGATTTGGTACTGGATTGGTGACCATAAAAAATTTTAACCGCTATTGTCAAAACATCGCAAAAAAACTTAACTAATGTTCAATCTTTAATTCAAAATTCAAAATTCAAAATTTCAATACACGCCGTGTATTGATAAAAGGACTTTTATGAAAATTCAAAATTCAAAATTCAAAATTCAAAATTTTAATACGCCCCGCGTATTAATAACCGGCGGCGCCGGCTTTTTAGGCTCTCATCTCTGCGATCGCCTTGTTGCCGAAGATTTCGAGGTATTGTGCGTGGACAACTGTTTTACCGGAACCAGACAAAATATCTTCCATCTTTTAAATAAGCCGAATTTTGAATTTATTCGCCATGACATTACATTTCCTCTTTATCTGGAGGTGGATGAAATTTATAATCTTGCCTGTCCTGCATCGCCTGTTCATTATCAGTTTGATCCTGTTCAGACCACGAAGACTAGCGTGCATGGCGCAATCAATATGCTTGGCCTGGCCAAACGGGTAAAGGCCAAAATTTTGCAGGCATCCACAAGCGAAGTTTACGGGGACCCGGATGTCCACCCCCAGCCGGAAACCTACTGGGGCAGGGTAAATCCTATCGGGCCAAGGTCCTGCTATGATGAAGGGAAAAGGTGCGCCGAGACACTTTTTTTTGACTATTATCGCCAGCACAATCTGAAAATCAAAGTCGCAAGGATATTCAATACATATGGCCCAAGGATGCACCCGAATGACGGCCGCGTAGTTAGTAACTTTATTGTTCAGGCATTGAAAAACAAGGATATCACCGTGTTTGGCGATGGAAGCCAGACACGTTCGTTTTGTTATGTGGATGATCTGATAGAAGGCATGATCCGCATGATGAACGGGCCGGATGATTTTGTCGGTCCCGTAAACCTGGGCAATCCGGATGAATTCACTATCCTTGAGTTAGCCAAAAAAATCGTGAAAATTACAAATTCAAAATCAAAAATTGTTTTTAAGCCCCTGCCGCAGGATGATCCCATGCAGCGCCGACCTGACATCAGCCTTGCAAAAGAAAAACTAAAATGGCAGCCAACAGTAAAACTGGATGAAGGCCTGAAAAAAACCATTAAATACTTTGACACAATACTATAATTAAGGATTAAAGGGATTAGGGATTAGGGGATTGTGGGGACTCATTGGCGTGAATTGAAGGTTTGGCAAAAGACGCATGAATTAGTGCTTGAAATTTATCGTTTAACTGCTAAATTCCCAAAAACTGAGATTTACGGATTAATCAATCAATCAAAACGTGCCGCATATTCTGTGCCGGTAAACATAGTTGAAGGCCAGTCTCGACAAACTACGAGAGAGTACTTACAGTTTTTGTATAACGCAAGGGGGTCTTTAGAAGAAGTTCGATATTTTTTATTGCTTTCAATGGAATTGGTATATTTAAGTGAAAAAGATTATGAAATTCTCGAATCAAAATATGAATCAGCAAGCAAGATGCTGAACGCACTCATCAAATCACTTAAACAGCATCTCTAATCCCATAATCCTTAATCCTAAATCCCGGGTTTTTTTTAATCCCTAATCCTTTAATCCCTAATCCTAATTAATGGAGCTAAAAAATGACTAACCAGGAATCCAATCAGAAACAATATCCACAGAATTACCCACCATACGAAGACGAGATCAATCTTATCGACTATCTGAAGGTTTTGTGGAAATGGAAGGTTTTTATACTCCTTATAGTTATTCTGTGCGCAGGAGCAGCCATTGGAATAACGGTTGTGAAATATCCTGCAAAGCAAATAACACAATGCGTTATTTCTCTAAATTTTCCGGGAATAGAAAAACACAAAAATCCGGATGATACGCTGTTCAGCAAGGAGCAGATTATTACTCCTGATATTTTAACAAGAGCGACCGCTTTTATTCAAAAAAAAGATAAGAGTTTCCCTGAAGGAGATATAAGAGGAATGATAGGTATAGAAGCGGAAATACCGCTTGAGATTCAGGAAGAGATAAAAAAAGCTGAGAAAGCAAAAAAATCATATCCCTTTTTCCCCAATCAGTTCAGCTTAACCCTTGTCCGGGAACAAAATGGCATTTTTTCGACAAGAGAGAGGAGTCAGATCTTACTGTCAATAGTGAATGAATACAGAAAAGACTTTGAGAAAAAATACGGAGAAGAACCATTGGTGGTGATTGAATTTCCCGCCAATTTTCTTGCAAATTCAGACTATATTGATACGATCAATACTTTTAAAGCCAGAGTAGATAGCTTTATTAATTTTTTGGATGCCAAGATAGCAAAAGCCGGGTTTTTAAGATCGCAGAAAACAGGCGATTCATTCATAGATATAAAAAATGATCTTGAATTGCTTAATAATATTAGCATTTCCAAAACAGATGCAGCTATTCAAACATTAAAACTTACTAAGAACAAAGAGAATCTTATTAATTTATACAGACATAAAATAAGAACAATTGAGGTTGAGAGAAAGAAGAAAGAAAAAGAGGCATTGGTTGCCAAGGGATTGTTGAAGGATATCAGGCAAGCAGGAAGATACGATCCATTAAAGGGTATAAATAGCAAAAAAGGAGAGACAAGTCTGGTTCTTGACACTTCCTTTATCAAAGAGTTGATTAAAGAAGATTCTTCTTCACTTCTTTTAAAAACCGCTCTGCTGGCAGAGGTAAATGCAAAAAATCTGGAAGTTGACAAGGAATTTCTGGAAGAAGAGATTGCTTTCTTAAAGGAAAAGGAAAAGGAAAAGGAAAAGGAAAAGGAAAAGGAAAAGGAAAAGGAAAAGGAAAATATTGCCTTTGTGGTAACAGATTTAAAGGATATAGAGGGTAGAATTGTTGCCTTGTCAAAAAGGGCAAATGAGTTGAACATGGAATATCTTGGCAAGTTAGTAGTTAATGCTGTCCAGGTTGTGAGGGATCCTGCAACCAGCTCGCTGCGGTCAAAAAGTGTGAAAAAGATCGCCCTCCTTGCCGGTGTGGTTGCATTATTTATGGCTGTTTTCCTCGCTTTCTTCATTGAATACATAAAAAACGCCACCCGCTCCACCAAACAAAAATAAATTGACAGGCGAACAAGCATGAGGTATGCTGAATTGCAAAAAGAGTATACCTTGGGAGGTGACGAAATTGTCTAAAGTAACTGCCAAATATCAAGTTACCATACCTGTAAAAGTTAGAAAGGAAATGAGTATCATTCCTGGAACTGAAGTCGATATCCAAAGAGAAGGGCAAAAATATGTTCTTATTGTTAACCCAATCGAAAGAATCAGGAAGAAATGGCGTGGAAGGTTCAAGGGCAGACCAACAACAATGGAATATATGGATGAAGTCAGGGGCAAAGTAAATTGAGAGTCTGTGTAGACACAACCATCCTGCTTGATATTTTGAAAGATGAATTCAGAAGCTTTCAGGACAAGTTGTATGCTGCGGTGAAATGTCCTCAGTGTGGTCGAAAGCTGAACCTTAAAGAGCACTTTTTGTCGGATTTTTATATTGGAGGTTTTGCCTTGGCAAAGTGCAGTGCCATTCTTACCAGAGACAGAGGCATATATACCAGGTATTTTCCCGCGTTAGCCGGCTATGAACATTGTCTCAATCTCTAAAAATTGTTTTTTGCCAGAGCATGCCTGCCCAGTGAACCGCAATAGCGAGCGCATTCCCCGTAGCTTGTCGGACCAAAGCGGAGATCCCGTTCCAGCGGGGCTGCGGGGTTAGCGAGCGAATCTAAAAACGGCCAACTTCCTTATCATCTGTTTCCATTACTGACCGACAGTTTTTAAATGGCCATAGCGGAGGTCCGCTTTGGTTCACGGGTTTATCAGGGAGCGGTATCTCCGCACCTTATGAAGAGCCTGAATATCCTGACCTTACTATTTATGAGGAGATCGACCATGTCATTAAAGTTATTGCAATCGACCTTTTTACCCTAACCAAAATTATGGAGTTGTGCACACTCTGCACGAACGTCCCGTAAGTGCCCAATGGACGCAGCCCTCATTACTAATCCTGTCCAAAAAAAATAGAAAAACATAGAAACGCATAAATCATGGGCATCCCCTTGGACCCAAAGTCTCAATATACCCAGCAGCGTAATTATATGAAAAGAAAGCAACTTATAAAGCATATCAAAAAATATGATGGATTTTTGTTGCGGGAAGGTAGGCAGCACAGTATCTATCAAAGAGGGAGATTGAAAACAGAGGTTCCGAGACATAATGAAGTCGTTGATGAATTAGCGAGGAAAATTTGTAAGGATCTGGATATACCCTTTGTGAGGTGATAATATGAAATACAGAGCAGTTATAAAAAAGTCTGATGGATGGTGGATTGGCTGGCTTATTGATCTGCCCGGAGTAAATGCACAGGAGAAA
>JAPVVG010000145.1 GCA_028571455.1 Desulfobacteraceae bacterium
TCCGTGCAAAAAGGAAAGAAAAGAAAAATATTCCAAATGGAGTGGTGCATATCCAGTCTACTTTTAATAATACAATTGTTACCATAACAGATTCTGCCGGTAATGTTGTGGCCTGGTCAAGCTCTGGCGTCCAGGGATTTAAGGGTTCTCGAAAGAGCACCCCGTTTGCCGCCCAACTGGCAGCCGAAGATGCTGCTAAAAAGGCAATGGAACAGGGAATGAGGAATGTGGAGGTATATGTCAAGGGTCCTGGACCTGGTCGTGAATCGGCGCTTAGGTCATTGCAGGCAGCGGGATTTAACGTCGTTAGGATAAAAGATGTTACTCCTATTCCACATAATGGCTGCCGACCGCCGAAAAGGCGCAGGATATAAAAGGAGGATAATTTGGCGCGATTTACAGGTTCGGTTTGTCGGCTTTGCCGCCGCGAAAATTTGAAGTTATTTCTTAAAGGGGATCGATGTTATTCTGATAAGTGTGCTTTTGATCGACGTAGTTATCCGCCTGGCCAGCATGGTCAGCGTCGTGGAAGAAAAAGCTCAGACTACGGTATACAGCTTCGTGAAAAGCAAAAGATAAAACGTATGTATGGCCTTTCTGAAAAACAATTCCACCTGTTTTTTGAAAGGGCTGAGCGACAAAGAGGGATTACCGGCACAAATCTGCTTACATTACTGGAACGCCGGTTTGATAATGTTGTTTATCGCCTGGGTTTTGTGAACTCACGCACTCAGGGCCGTCAGTTTGTAAAACATAATCATTTTCTAATTAACGGCAAGAAGGTTAATATACCATCCTTGTTAGTAAAAATTGGTGATGTAATTGAGACCCGCGAAAAAAGCCGTAAAATGCAGGCAATAAGTGGTTCGCTGGATGCTGTGGTTCGTAGAGGCATCCCACAATGGCTTGACCTGGAAAAAGATGAGCTAAAAGGAATAGTAAAGGCATTTCCGGTGCGCGAAGACCTTACAATGCCTATGCAGGAACAGCTTGTAGTTGAACTTTATTCCAAGTAACAGATAAAGCGAGCGAGTCCAAAGCTCTCAAAAACTGGAGTTATAATAATGTCATTAAATGAACTAATATATATGAACTGGCGAGAGATGATAAAGCCGGAGAAGGTCCAGGTAACCAGTACGCCTTCCTATGGCAAGTTCGTTTGTGAACCTCTGGAACGAGGATTTGGAATAACGATAGGAAATTCTTTAAGGCGTATAATACTTTCTTCCTTATATGGCGCGGCTATTGTATCTGTCAAATTCGATGACGTAATGCATGAGTTTAGTACTATTCCAGGTGTGCTTGAAGATGTATCCGAAATTATTCTTAACTTAAAAGGTGTACGCTTAAAACCGGATAATGCTGAACCAAAAACAATACATATTGATGCTAAAGGAGAGGGCAAAGTTAATGCCGTCGATATTATCAGCGATGACGGAAGATGTAAGGTCCTTAATCCGGAGCTGCATATTGCAACGCTTTCTGAAAATGCAAACTTAAAAATGACCATGACCGTTAAGGTTGGCAAGGGATATGCCTTATCTGAATCAAACAAGGATGAAGATGCGCCAATAGGCACAATACCTATAGATTCTATATTTTCACCCATTAAACGGGTAAACTATGTTGTGGGCAATGCCCGTGTTGGCCAGAGGACCGACTATGACAAGCTGACATTAGAGGTATGGACAGATGGAAGCGTTTGTGCGGAGGACGCGGTTGCCTATGCCTCCAAGATATTAAAAGATCAAATGGAATTTTTTATAAATTTTGACGAAGATCTTGAGCCGGAGCCGGGGAAAAAATCGGAAGAAACGCAGAAGCCGCAGTTTAATGAAAATCTTTATAGAAGTGTTGAAGAGCTTGAGCTTTCCGTTAGAAGCGCCAATTGCCTTAAAAATGCCGGAATACATAATATCTATCAGTTGGTTGTCAAGACCGAAGCAGAGATGCTTAAAACCCAAAACTTTGGAAGAAAGTCATTGAATGAGATCAAGGAAGTCTTAAATGAAATGAGCCTTTCTCTTGGGATGAAGCTTGATGGGTTTGTGCCTCCTGAGGAAGATGCAGAGGAAGGGGAGTAAAGGGATTCTATGAGACATCGAAAGGCTGGTTTGAAATTAAACAGGACAAGCAGTCACAGGAATGCCATGTTTAGGAATATGGTTACCTCACTTTTTAAGCATGAGCGAATCCGCACTACAGATACTAAGGCAAAGGGCTTGAGGCGCTGGGCAGACCATTTGATTACTCTGACCAAACGGGGAGATTTGCATGCCAGACGTCAGGCCCTTTCGATTGTAAGAGAAAAGAATGTCGTTCACAAACTATTTGACGAAGCTGCCGAGCGATTTGGCTCTATATCCGGAGGCTATACCAGAATTATTAAGATGGGAAGACGTCCCGGAGATGCCGCTCCTGTATCTATGATTGAACTTGTAGGTGCTGAAAAGAGTGAAAAGAAGAAGACCAGGGACAAAAAGGTGGCCGGGGCAGGAAAGAAAAAAATCGCTTAATCCTTAATCCTTTTATACGCAGCCTGCGCTTCTTCTTGCAAAAGGTCTTCCTGGCCTGAGTACCTTGGTGAAAAATGAAAAAGTGTGAATTGTTTTACCCTGGCCATGCCTGCTATCATTCCGGCATTTCGGGCTGTGAGATGAAATTTTTTTTCGGCAATATCTTTGTCTTTTTCAAGAAAAGCAGCCTCAATAAAAAGGTGGTCCGCATCCTTTGCGAACTCCACCGCCTTTTCAATATTGGGTTTGCAATATAAAATGTCGGTAATATAGGTAATCTTCTGGCCAGGAGTTATTATTGCAATCCGATTCGTAAGATCCTCTAATATAAACTCCTTTTTTCTTATATTTTCCCGTCCCGATTTAACCTCAAATTTTGAATCAGGATCTTGATGATTAAAGAGCGCCTGTTTAAATTCTCTAAGCCAGGGGCCAATTTCAAGCCCAAGATTGATTAGCCTCTCTTTTATTATATTAACGTGGAACCGTTCCTTAATTGTAAACCCGAGGCACGGAATTTTATGATTAAGCACTACTGAAGAGAAGGTCAGCCCAGGTTCTTTAATGAGGATGCCGTCAAACGGTTGTTTTATGGCGCTTTTGGAAGCTGTAAATCTATTTTTGCATTGGTACTGTCTGGTTATGAGCTGCTTGGCATGCACTTCGGTAATATACAGGCAGAATCGATTGTCGAAGTTTTCTACAAGGTTCCATGAGTATCCGGCAAGTTTTCCCTCAACATTTTTTAAAAAGCCTTTGGGGCCGTACATATAAAGTTTTTTTTCACGCCCCAGAAACAGGCGCAGCAGCCTGTCAAAACCCACAAAATGATCCATATGAGTGTGAGATATAAAAACATGACTGATTTTGAGAAGATCCTTTGCTGAAAGAGAATAAATATCGCCCAGATCGAAAATTACCGCGCGTTTCTCAAAAAAAAAGGGTATAAAAAGGCCAGGGTCCTCAAAGGGACCGTTTATTAGTCTTGGATGGAATAAGGAGCGCATTATTGGGAAAGAAATTTTGCAACCTGACGGTTTATACAGATATATATATCTTCGTCGGAACCAAAAATATCAACTACATCCTTATGATTTATGAGATGTTCTATAACAAAGGCTGTAGTATAAATGCTTACAATATTAGGATCCCGTGTGATGTGTCTGAATGGCGCGATCTGAAAGTCAACATCAAAATCTTCAGATCTGGTTAATTTATTGAGACATTGCATTATCTGTTCTTGGAGGGCATTTTTATTGGTGATTTCAACGAGATTGTTTTCAATAAGCTTTGTTGCAATTGCATTGGAAAGAGGTTCAACGCAGTCCCTTACGCTGTTTATTGCTTTTCTGCGCTCAAATTCCTTTGATGATTCTATCTTTGATAAAATGGTTGCTTCGCGGCTGCTTGGCCGGAATATTTTAGCCATAGGTTAAGCCTTTTTATATGGTTTGCCATTTTTATCCAGCATGATAATGGCAACATTGATTGATTGCAAGAAAAATGTTTGACAGCTTCAAAAAAATCCAACCTCTATGTTGCCCTGCATTCCCTATAATCAGCGGCCAATCTCCCAAGGGGAACTTTTGCAAAGGTCTTAAGGCGTGTCCGGCAAGAAAATTTGTGATTTGACCATAGATTATGTGCATGATATTGAACCAGGTTATGCATTGCTTGATCGATTCAAAGGGAAAAGACAACATCCAATTTTATGAACGTTCTGCACGAACGTAGTGAAAAAAATGCGTCTCTGGTTTTGATGGGCATACTTCCTTTTTTGATTGGTTAATTACACAATTTCTTATAAGCGGTAGATGAATCCTATAATATTTTAATGGTGAAGAGATGGTAAAAATTTTTGATGGTAAAAAAAAGACAAAATTAGGCACTGAAAAGAGGCCCGCTGTTGTTAATGTGCAAACTGAAGAAAGATGGAAAGAAGTAGCATCGATATTTGAGAAAAACGGCTGGAAATATATAATTGGATTGGAACCGGATAAACCAGAGGATATTGCCGATCTGGAAATATTATTAAATCCGCCAAAAACCAAGATAGCTGAAAAGGAAGTTGGACGCAATGAGCCCTGCCCGTGTGGAAGCGGGAAGAAGTATAAAAAGTGCTGTGGTAAATAGAGAAAGCTGCTGAAATGGCAGGGACTTGCGGGACGTGATTCACAAATTGGACAAAGCCCGATATGGGGGCAGATATTTTTTACAAAAGGGGTAAGTAGGAGCTATCTGGGAACAATCCTGAAAACGTTACTGGCCTTATAAGCTGCCTGTTGATGGACAGAAACATCGAGACAATCATGAAATTTGACATTATAATAATTACTTTTACTCTGCTTGCCGCTTTCTCCTGGGTTGTACTTTCCTATGATCGTTATGCTAAACTTAAAAATTGGCCTGTCATCAGGTCTTATAAAGAAAGTACTTCTCTGATAAAAATTGCCAGCTTTATTTCACTTCCAGGTTCCGCACTTGCTTCTGCCTACCTGACTCAGTGGTGGAGTGCATTTTTAGTAATTATTGTTGGTTTCTGCATAGCCCAGTTAATTACAAGTTTATTTAAGAAAAATGTGCAGTACATAGCATTAGTGGGTGTTCCGATTTTACTGTTTATAAGCATATTAATTGTACACAATATTTAAACCTAAATTGTCAGCAACAATCCAAACATCATAGAACATGTTCAATAACAATTTGAGCTGTTTTTTTCCCGTTCCAGTGGTTCCAGCGCAGCCTGAACGCAATCTGATCAAAGTGTTCCTGTCCGCCAACGTACTCTGGCGGATTTGTATCTACATTAAAATGGATGGCATTAAAGGAATTACCCGTCCCGCCTGCGGCGGACTGGTTTAAAAGCATGCGCCTGTGGTTTTTACCAACGATTTTTGAATCTATTACCCTGACATTTTTGGCCGTAAAGAGAGGTTCATGGTTGCCTGCGCCAAACGGCTTTAAGGTTTCAAGTTCATTGATTAAGGCATCTGATATGTCGTCAAAATTGAGTTCAAAATCGATGGAAATTGTCTGCACGAAATCATCGGACGTGGTCATCTGTTGAACAGTGTTTTCAAAGTTTTTTTGAAATACATCCATATGTTCGGCCTTTATTTTCAGACCTGCCGCCATTGAATGGCCGCCGAATGCTTCAAGATGGTCAGAGCATGACATAAGTCCATTATAAATATTAAATCCCGGTATGCTTCTGGCCGAGCCTTTGCCGATATCGTCCTTTATCGCAACAAGGACCACAGGCCGAAAGTATTTTTTTACCATCCTGGCTGCAACTATGCCAAGAACTCCTTCATGCCAGATATTATCTGATTCATTGTCTGATAAAACCAGCGAACTGTTTTTAAGCAGGTGCTGATTGTTTTTTAAATATGCGAAAATATCCTCTATTATCTTTTGTTCAATGTTACGCCTTTTAATATTCATGTTGTTAAGTGATTGGGCAAGTTGTCTCGCAGTTTCAAGGTTGTTTGTCGTCATGAGTTCAACGGCAGTTGAAGCATGAGCGATCCTGCCCGCAGCATTTAACCTGGGCGCCAGCCTGAAGGCGACATCTTCTGTGTCCACAGTCCGCCGCAGGCGGATTATTCCACTGAATTCCATCAACGTTTTTATGCCGCATCGCTTGCCTGTATTTATTATTTCAAGTCCTGTTTTTACCAATATACGGTTTTCATCGACAAGAGGGACCATGTCGGCCACGGTTCCAAGAGCTACAAGATCGCAAAGGCTTTTCAGATTGGGTTCCGGCCTGTTTTGCCAGAAATGGTTGTCGCGCAGGTGTTTTCGGAGGCAGATCAGAAGATAGAAAGCCACTCCGACACCGGCAAGGCTATGAAAACCGGATGGGCAGTCATGACGCTTGGGATTTAATACGGCAACCGCATCAGGCGGTTTGTCGGATATTTCGTGGTGATCTGTAATGATTACATCAATTTCGGAACTCGATGCTGTTTTTACAGCATTGTTGCTGCTTGAGCCGCAGTCAACGGTGATTATCAGGTTTATTTTGTTTGGTATTGCGTAATCTGTTATATGTTTTGTGTGAAGGCCATATCCTTCTTTTGTTCTGTGGGGGATATAATATGAAATATCTGCTCCGGTGTAATGTAAAAACTCGAAAAGGATTGTTGTTGCGGTGATTCCATCAACATCGTAGTCGCCAAAGATTAATATTTTTTCATGATCTGTTATGGCTGAATAGATACGCTTTACAGCAGCATCCATATCTTTCATCGAACATGGAGGCCGCATGTTATTAAAAGAAGGATTCAGGAAGCGCAGGGCATTATCTTTTGAAATAATTTTACGATTTACAAGAATGGCTGCTATAACAGGGCTGCATTGTAACTCCCCGCGAATTTTTTCGACCACATCAATGTCTGGTTGTAAAAGTTGCCAGTATTTTTTCATAAATAAAATATATAGCCTACAGTTTCAATGAGGCTTTTTCCAACAGTTCATTGATAGCCTCATTGGTCCAGAAAAAGGAATGGTTTATTTTTTCAGGTAAGAAGTAGTGGTGCTCATATCCTTTTCTATATGAACCTGCTTTGAAGTCCTTAATATCCATAAACGCTCCTAAAGTAAAATATAAGTCCATTTATTTTACTTTTTTGTGTTTTCCAAGCCCTTCATTCATACCTGCTTGACCTTTCCCAAATTCTCAGCAATCAGAGCATTTAATTTCGCTTCTTCCTTCAACTGCTCTTCAAGCTCCGTTTTCAGCTTTGGAGGTCATAAGGGAATGGATTGCACCAATCCTCCTGCAAAGCTATGGTGCAAGGCTCCCTGAGCCTGCCCGCCACCTGCCCGCAATGCCTCTATTCCGCATGACTTAGTTTTGCCGCCTTTTAATGCATGGCAGGCGGGTCGCGAGCTCAGGCGAGGCGGGCGGGCATCTATTCGTGATTTTCTCGGCATGTAACCCGAATAACATATTGCACATCATGAATTAAGTTGAATAGTTTAGTCCAGGCTATTGTACATTCAATACTCATTTGGCCGTTTATAGATTTGGAACGGGTTTGAAATGAAAAGCCATTTCCAGGATATGAATTTATGATATACAGGATCTGCATTAACTCTTTTTTTATAAAATTAAGTCAATCCTTGCCTGCCCGCCTTGAGGGTAATCCTGTCTGAAATATTTATTATTTTTCGGGAATCGTGGTTTACAAAGTGGTAGATGCAAGGGGTGTTCGGATTTTGCTGAGAGCACACGTGAAAAATTTGCAAGAAGGGTTAAATATAAGGTTTTTCGTGATGAAGACCAATAATAACGAGAGACCTGTTTTACACAGGCCTCTCGTTATGTTCATGCAGAGTTATATCAGGTCTTGATTGTCGGTCAGGTCAAATCAAAAAGCTTGCCGCATACCTTCCATGTTTCATCTTCTTTGATAACATTGATTGTTTCATCAATATGATAGGTTTTGTTAAGACGAAATATTTTAGCGACTGTCATATATAAAGGGTTGATTGCTTTCTTTTTGTAACAGGTCAATCTGACCACGGCCTTGGAGTCATCGCTGCTTAATGTGTGGGTTTTAACATGGTAAATGGTATTTTTCATGTACTTTAGCTCAAAACCCATTTGCCCGGCCTCGTTGGTCGCCTGTTGAATATATTCGTCTATAATATTAACTTCATCCGTTGTTTTTTGTGCGTTGCATAGGCGTTTGTTCATTGTTGCTTTGTCCAGCCAGAAATATGCCTTAGAAAATTCAACAACAGCTTTATGCGGTGAATCTATTTTATCGGCATAAACAAAAACCACCTGCAATATGAATCCTATTATTACAATTGTTGCCACCATAGCTATTATTGAGCCTTTATTAGTTTGCGCCATTTTATTTTTCCTCCTTATTAAAACATAATGATAAACCCGTAACGAGCCGAATTCGGCAGGTTTTAGGTTAAGGCGTCAATACCTGAGTGCAAAAAAATGCGAAACTTGAGTAAATATTTTAAAATACATACCACATTTTATATTTGATTGCAAGATATTTTCGGGTTCATTGCAGCGTCACTTTTTTGTTTTTCCCAATTCCCGATTGACAAACATAATTGACGTGATTAAATTGATTTTAATTTATTAATAAATTCTGATATTATATTATTAAGGAGGAAGTTATGGTTGAGGTTACAAACGCGGCAACAATGCAGATTGCTGAATATTTTAAAGACAGAGAGGTATCGCCGGTTCGGATTTTTTTAGACGAGGGGGGATGAGGCGGTCCTTCTTTTGGTTTGGCTCTGGATGAGTTAAGGGATACAGATGTTGCTTATGATATTGACGGATTTACGTATGTTGCCGATAAAAATTTTATAGAAAAAGTACAACCTATAAAAATTGATTTTAATTATTTTGGGTTTAAAATAACATCGGAGATGGATTTAGGGGGCGGCTGTTCGAGCTGCACCAGTGCTGGTTCCTGCTGTTCTTGATAAAAGATGTATTTCAAAAAAAGGGCATTACCATACGGTGTTGCCCTTTTTTATTGTCCAGAGACCTTTGCAAAACGTCCCCTTTTGCCCGATTACTGCGTCAGGCTCAAATTTCAATCCTCGAAATATTCAATATATTCCTCCGGTTGAAATTTTCGCCTTCCTTGCACTCGAACAAAATTGAACATTTTTCAAAGGTCTCGTCCATTGAAAACGAATCATGATAAAAATTTAAGGTTATGGATCCTATAACACACATAACCGCAGGTGTTTTAAGCTCCCAGGTTGTACGCAAACCCTTTAGCCGGCGCTTTATAATATTGTTTTGCATTATTGCGGCATGGCTGCCTGATATAGACAACCTGGTCACATTTCTCGGACCGGAGTTGTATCTGATCCATCACCGGGGGATAACCCATTCCTTTGCAGGCGGCCTTATTCTTTCGATGTTGCTGGTTGCCGTCTTCAGGCTTTTTATAAAATCTTTTCCAATCATCAAAGGATTAATTATATCCTTTTCCATGATCCTGCTTCATATATATCTCGATCTTGCAACATCATACGGCACCCAGATATTTTCTCCTTTTAATAATACCAGATACTCCTTAGACGCAGTTTATATCGTGGATCTGTTTTACACATTTTCAATAGCAGGTATCTGCTTTCTTGCATTTCGGAGCAAAAGCCACCAAAAGCGGATTGCAGTGATAGGACTTGCCTGGATCCTTATATATCCTGTTATATGTCTTGGCATAAGACATACGGTTTTATATCGTGTTGAAAGCGAGCTTCAGAGAAACAGGATTTCGTTTGAGAAGGTGCATATTTCACCGGAACTCTTTACACCTTTGTTCTGGAAGATTATTGTTGAAGACAGGAAGACCTATAAGATAGCCGGCTTTAACATTTTCAATACCTGCGGCACAAAAAGTTTTGTTAAATTTGATAAAGCCGAACTCCACATGTTTAAAAGGTTTGGGGAATGCGCATCTATTTTTAATACATATGCCTGGTTTGCAACCTATCCAGTGATGAAAACCGAAAACTCGGGTAAATACCAATTAATTACATTTGGGGATTTAAGGTTTTACAGCACTATAGACTTTGTCCGGAAATTATTAAAAAATAATGAGCCACCCTTTTCATTGACCGCAAGGGTGAATGAAGGCCGTAAAGTGATGGAATATTACTACTATAAACCCGGTGGAACCAAAGTAATACAACATTTGGAATAAAAAAGGGAGGGGTTATCATGACAAATCTGATGGAGGTCATAAAGGAAAGAAGAAGCATCCGCAAGTACGAGGAAAAAGATATTCCCGGGGAGATAGTCGATAAGGTGCTTGAAGCTGTGAGATGGACGCCATCATGGGTCAACACCCAGTGCTGGGAGATTATTGTTGTAAAAGACAAGATAATAAAGGAGAAGCTCCAGGCTACAATTTCCAAAGGAAACCCTGCCACAAAATCCATTGTGGCTGCTCCGGTGATTCTTGCGGTTTGCGGAAGGCTTGAGAAATCAGGATATTATAAAGACAAAGTTGCGACAAAATTTGGAGACTGGTACATGTTTGACCTCGGGCTTGCCACACAGAATCTCTGTCTTATGGCCCATCATCTTGGGCTTGGGACAGTGATAGTTGGCCTGTTTGACCATGACAGGGCCAAAGAGATATTAAATGTGCCCGCAGGCTATGAACTGGTTGTTCTTATACCGATGGGGTATCCTGCCAAAACTTCATCAGCGCCAAAACGCAGAGAGTTAAACGAGTTTACGCATTACGATAAATTTTGAAGTAGGGGCCGGATTATATGGCAAATGAGTTGCTAAATATTATTTCTTCATTATGGGTGATTTTTTCCTTTTCCTTTCTTGTGGCATTGACAGGCGCCATGGCCCCGGGCCCTCTGCTTACATATACAATCATCAAGTCAGTGCAATCAGGCAAACGTGGCTACCTGATGGGTCTGTGGATCATAATCGGTCATGCCATACTTGAGATAGTTATTATTATATTTTTGCTTCTTGGCTTCTCTTTTGTCCTGCAAAATATTATCGTTGTGAGAACCATAGGGATTGCCGGCGGAGCTTTGCTTATCTATTTCGGCTTATCCATCATTCGAAATGTACATAAAAACAATATCCCGACATATTTTTTAAACTCATTTAACAAATCGGATCATGCACTGCAAAAGCACACTCATTCTTCTCCAAAAACAAACAAAGCCCTTGATAATCCCATAGTCGGCGGAATAATGGTTTCCATGTCCAACCCCTACTGGTGGGTATGGTGGGCTACCATAGGCTTCGCCTTTATGATTCAGTTTGACATATCTTTCAGTAATTGGCCAAAGCTGCTGGCATTTTTTATAGGGCATGAAGCAGGAGATTTGGCCTGGTACCTGTTTGTTTCAATTTTGTCCTTTTTCGGCCTTCGGTATTTTAACAAAAAGGTTTATTGCGGAATTCTTGTATGTTGCGGAATTTTTATGATCCTGTTCGGCATATATATGGGTATTTCCCCGTTTTTGCGCGACCTATAGATAAAGGTCTTACATTACCAGCCCCAGGTAAGATATTGATGGATAGAATCGGCGGCTTTTCTTCCGGCTCCCATTGCAAGAATAACCGTTGCCTGGCCGGTTACAATATCACCTCCGGCCCATACTCCTTTTTTGCTGGTTTTGCCGGTTTTCGGATCTGCCACAATATATCCCCATTTGGTTAATTTCAGCCCCTTTGTGGACTTTGTCAGCAAGGGATTAGCCCCGGAGCCCACAGCAATAACCGCCAGATCGCAATCCATTGTAACCTCGGAACCTTTTATGGGCACAGGTCTGCGCCGTCCTGATTCATCAGGTTCACCAAGTTTCATTTTAAGACATTCCATACCGGCAAGACGTCCCTGCTCATTGCCTAAAAAACGCACAGGATTTGTCAGCAGAAGAAATTCAATGCCCTCTTCCTCTGCATGGTGAATTTCCGCTACCCTTGCAGGCATCTCTTTTCTTGACCGGCGATAGACAATGCGGACCTTTTCAGCGCCAAGACGCATTGCTGTCCGGGCGGAATCCACGGCAACATTTCCTGCGCCAAACACAGCTACATTTTTCCCCCTGACAATTGGCGTGTCATATTCCGGGAAAAGATAGGCTTTCATAAGATTGGATCGTGTAAGATATTCGTTTGCCGAATATACTCCGGAAAGATTCATCCCCGGGATTTTGATAAATGTCGGCAGACCTGCTCCAACACCGATAAAAGCAGCGTTAAATCCGTCTTTTGCAAAGAGTTCGTCTATTGAGCGGATATTGCCTATAACAGAATCAAGTTTAATTTTAACTCCCTGGTCTTTCAGGAAATCGATTTCCGCTTCAACTATGGCTTTTGGAAGACGAAACTCAGGAATTCCGTAAAAAAGAACGCCTCCTGGTTTGTGAAGGGCTTCAAAGATTGTAACTTCATGCCCAAGTCTGATCAAATCGCCTGCCACGGTCAGACCGGATGGCCCGCTGCCGATTACGGCAACCTTTTTGCCTGTTGCAACAGGCCTTTCCGGCAGGCTGACCATGTTGTTTTCACGTTCATAATCTGCGCAGAAACGTTCAAGATTTCCGATAGCTACCGGCTCTCCTTTTTTACCCAGAATACATTCAGCTTCGCACTGAATCTCCTGAGGGCATACCCTGCCGGTCAGCGCAGGCAGAGCATTTGTTTCTTTGACTTTTCTGGCAGCTCCGGCAAAATCACCCTTTGCAATAAGTGAGATGAATTCCGGAATTTTTACCTGAACAGGACAACCAGTCATACAGCCCGGTTTTTTGCAGTTCAGGCAGCGTTTTGCCTCTTTTATGGCCATATCAGGAGAGTAACCATAGGGCACTTCTTCAAAATTTCTTGCCCTTAATTCAGGCAATTGCTCCGGCATGGGCTGGCGGGGATAACTTTTTTTCTTTTTTTCCATTAATTTCTAATCCTTATTTCTTTTCACCAAGACCACAAAGATATAATTGTATGTCTTTTCCGGCTACCAACTTAAGGCGGGACACATTGTAATTTCAATAAATTATGTAGGGTGCATTCCATGCACCATAGTGGTGCATAGAATGGACCCTACAGATATGTTATGCTCAGCACTGGTATAACTTGCGATTTTGGAATTACCTATTTTCTATTATGTATTTCGTTTTGGTGGATTCGCTTCGCTTAATCCACCCTACAAACTTGTCCATCTATTAAATCGTAGGGTGGATTAAAGGAGCATAAGCGACGAATCCACCAAAGCAACGCAACATTCAAAATTAATTCCCGACCCCCGACTCTTGACACCTGTAACTCTGATAGGCCATTGCTTCATTTTCCAGATATATTGACTTTCTTTCAAAAAGTTCTTTCCAGTCCACCTGATGCCCGTCAAATTCAGGGCCGTCAACACAGGCAAATTTGGTTTCTCCTCCCACCGTTACGCGGCAGCATCCACACATGCCTGTGCCGTCCACCATAATCGGATTCAGGGCCACAAGGGTTTTGATGTTATATGGTCTGGTTATGTTGGAACAGTTCATCATCATGAATGTGCAGCCTACAAAATAGCTTCTGTTGATTTTTTCACCATTTTTTACCAGCTCTGTGAGAAGATCCGGTACCATCCCCTTTGCTCCCCTGGAACCATCGGCTGTGCTGACAAGCACTTTGTCAGAAACCTCTTTCAGTTGTTCTTCGAGATAGATGAGATAAGCGCTTCGAGCTTCTATGATTGTTGTAACCGTGTTTCCCGCTTTTTTCATAGCCCGTGCAATAGGATAGACAGCCCCGATACCATAGCAGCCTCCCCCGCAAACAACAGAGCCGAACTTGTCAATACGGGTCGGCTTGCCAAGGGGGCCTGAAACGCTGTACAAGGCGCCTCCGCTCTCAATGCGCGCCATCTTTGCAGTTGATATGCCTACTTCAAGGAAAAATATCGTAATCGTGCCTTTTTCAATATTCCAGTCCGATATGGTAAAAGGCACCCTTTCCCCTGTTTCATCCGGCATAATAAGCACGAACTGGCCCGGTCTTGCTTTTTTCGCAATAGCCGGCACCTCAATTTCTATAATGTGTACATTAGGTACTATCTCATCTCTACGGACAACCCTGTACATCTTATCCTCCAGAAGGGCCGATGCCCCTGTTTTAAAAGATAAACGTCCAACATCGAACATTGAACGTCGAACATCGAATAATGATGTCGCTCTGCTCTTTAAAATTATTTTAAAATCGAATAAAAAAACAAATACACAATAAGAACCAAAGGTTCAGGGGTTCATAGTTGCTGTTTTTCCGACCTCCGACCTCTGACCTCTGATCTCCGACCTCTGTTTCTTCATCTTTTCCATTCAACGTTCGATGTTGGACGTTCGATGTTCGATGTTCATCATTATTTTAAGGTCAGAGACCTTTTCGGTTAAATCGACGCCCCTGTAGCGCCAGAGCGGTTTTTCGTACAATATACTTTTTTTTGGCCGGGCTGTTTTTTCAACAGGGATCAGTGTAAATTCGTCCTTTAATTTTAAATCCCAGATGCCATGACCGGAAATGAGAGGATTAACCCTGCATATTTCATCAAAGACTTCTGAAGCGTTTGAAAACTCAAATCCTTTGACATTCATCTTTTCAGCTATCTTACATATTATTTTCCAGTCCGGCATAGACATTCCTGTCGGGTTTGCTCCGGCACACAGGGGCTGGACTCTTCGCTCCAGGGAAGTAATAGTGCCGTCTTCTTCTGTAAAGGCCGCAGCAGGAAATACAATGTCGGCTGTTTCAAAAAGCGGCGAAGGGTATATGTCATGTGCCACCAGAAAATCGAGCCGTTTAAGAGATATTTCCCGTGGAATTCCTCCGCCTGTAACATAAAGGGCCTTGATAGAGCCTTCAACAACAGCATTTAATATGGCAGGATAATTTAATCCGGGTTTCTTCGGCAGGTCTGCAGACCATATGTTTTCAAATACAGATAAGCTATTTTTATCTCCGATATCTTGATAGCCTGGAAGAAAATTCGGCAAGGCTCCCATATCAGCAACTCCCTGGCTGTTCGCGCCATCGCTTAACGGAACAAGACCTGCAGGGCTGCCAGCAAGAAGAAGTATATTAAAGAGCAGGCCTATAATCTGCCTAGGGTCATCACATTCTAAAATTTTTGGCCCATAAAGGATAGAGCCTCTACCTGATGAAAGAATTGTGGATGTTAGTTTTTCAATCAGATCCTGTGAAATACCGCAACTCTCCTCAATTGTTCTAATATCAATGTTCTTGAGAGAGCTTTTCAATTTGTCGAAATCATTGCATTGACCCTTTACAAAATTTTTATCAAAGCC
Organism: Desulfobacteraceae bacterium; assembly: GCA_028571455.1. Lineage (GTDB taxonomy): Bacteria > Desulfobacterota > Desulfobacteria > Desulfobacterales > ETH-SRB1 > Desulfaltia. The sequence goes on from JAPVVG010000145.1 coordinate 15,348, forward strand.
TCCCTTTTCCACAATTATCTTTAATATGCCGGAAATCAGCGGGAAATAACCTGACGGCTCAACAGAAACACAGATGTCAACAAGCCTGGAATTTATGTCACGTTCAGAACCTATTAAGGAAACAGCCGCTCCCTGTTTTCTTGCCTGGTTGACCTTAACCGTCAGGACCGGATGTGAGGCGAGGAGATCGTCGCCTATGATAATTATCCATCCGGATTTTGCAATATCCTCAATTGTTCCGGCACCAGCGCCCATACCTGAGCATTTAATCTGGGATTCAATGACCGGGCCTGAAAAAAATGAGGCTGTATCAATATTGTTTGTACATAGACAGACACGGGCGAATTTCTGCAGAAGATAGGCTGCTTCATTTGTGAGAAAAGGGGATGCCAGAAATGCTGTTTCCCCGGGAAGATATTTGCCTAATTTTACAGCCGCCAGTTCAGCCGCTTCATCCCAGGTGACAGGGACAAGCCTGTTGTTTCGTCTGACAAGGGGATATTTTAACCGGTTTGCCCCGTTAACAAGAGCAGGGATGGAAAAGCGGCCTCTAACGCAAGCCTGTCCCTGATTGGCGGGGCCCTCTGCATCTGGACGGACAGCCATAATCTTGTCCCATTTTGTTTCCAGCTTTAAACTGCATCCAACAGAGCACAGGGCACAGGTTGTGGTTGTCACTTTGTCGGGAACGCCATGCCATTTGCTTCCCCTGGCAGAAAGCGCGCCGGTTGGGCAGGCATCAACACAGGCTCCGCAGAACTGGCACCCCCCGTCAAGATGCGATTTGCCGAAAGCTGTGCCTATCTTTGTATCGTGCCCCCGATTTATAAAGGAAATAGCCCCAATCCCTCTTATCTCCTGGCAAACCCGGACGCATCGGCCGCATAAAATACAAAGGTTGTAATCACGGTCAAAAAAGGGATCTTCTCTTTCAAGGGGAAGGTTCTTATATGTAAAAGGGAGATTAATCTCTTTTATGCCGAGATATTCAGCTACTTTTTTAAGCTCGCAGTGGTCCCTGTTCGGGCAAAATGTGCAGCCGGTTACACGTCCTGCCTTTGTCGGGGATAAATTATACTTTTCGCAAAGTTCTTTTTGGTCGCATATAATACAGGAATGTGGATGCTCTGAAAGGATGAGTTCTAATACGTTTTTTCGTAAATTATTAAGTTCGGGATCATTTGTGGTGATCTTCATTCCTTTTGCAGCAGGAGTTGTGCAGGCAGGAGGAAATCCGCGCATATTTTCTATTTTAATTAGGCACAGCCTGCAGGCTCCAAAGGGCAGCAGCCCGGAATGAGCGCATAAAGTAGGGATATAGATTCCGTTATTTTTCGCAACGTCAAGAACCGTTGCCCCTTCTTTGAAATCAACCTCTTTTCCGTCGATCGTCAACATCGTTGTTTTTGTTTCCTATGTTAAAAAACCGGTTATCTTTTTAATTGCTCCAAATTTAGAAGGACATTTCTGATAACAGAGTCCGCACTTAATGCATAGAGATTCATCTATAACATGCGCCTTTTTCTTTTTCCCGGAAATGGCTTCTACAGGGCAGTTTTTAAGACAGATTCCGCAGCCCACACATTTTTCTTCTGATATAACGTACTTAATCAAGTCCTTGCATACCAGGGCAGGACAACTCTTATCTCTTATATGGGCCTCATATTCGTCGCGGAAATAGCGCAAAGTGGTCAGAACAGGGTTGGGGGCTGTCTGCCCCAGGCCGCAGAGAGAGGCATTTTTTATTGTTTCAGCCAGATTGTTCAACCTGTCTAAGTCCTGCTCCTCTCCCTGGCCGGACTTGATTTTGTTAAGTATATCAAGCATTACCTTTGTTCCGATACGACACGGGGAGCATTTTCCGCAAGATTCTGCCTGGACAAATGAAAGAAAGTAAGCCGCAAGATCGACAACACAGGTGTCCTCATCCAGAACTATTATACCTCCTGAACCCATAATTGAGCCTGCCGACATTAATGATTCATAATCCATTGCCAGAGATGACAGGCTCGCGGGAATACAGCCTCCGGAAGGGCCGCCGGTCTGGACAGCTTTAAACTTTTTGCCTTTTGAGACGCCTCCCCCGATATCAAAGATAACCTTTTGAATCGATGTGCCGAGCGGAACTTCAATCAATCCCGTTCGTTTTACCTTTCCAACAAGAGAAAATGTTTTGGTTCCTCTGGAAGATTCTGAACCAAAACCTGCATACCACTTGCCTCCTTTGCGGATAATTGTGGCAAGCGTTCCCAGAGTTTCAACATTGTTAATAATAGTCGGTTTTTCCCATACACCGGAAATGGCAGGGAAAGGGGGTCTGGGCATAGGCATTCCTCTTTTCCCCATAATAGAGGCGATAAGCGCTGTTTCCTCGCCGCACACAAAAGCGCCGGCTCCTTTTTTTATCTTGATATCAAAACTGAAACTGGTTCCAAAAATATTATTCCCCAGCAGATTGTATGATTTCATCTGGGAAATCGCGCGCTCCAATCTTTTAATAGCCAGAGGATATTCAGCCCTTATGTATATATAACCATGATTGGCTCCAATAGCATAAGCCCCGATAAGGAGACCTTCCAGCACAGCGTGAGGGTCGCCTTCAAGCAGGGATCTGTTCATAAATGCGCCGGGATCACCTTCATCGGCATTGCAGATAAGATACTTGTCATCACTTTTAACGCTGCGGCAGATTTCCCATTTTTTCCATGTTGGAAAGCCGGCTCCTCCACGCCCCCTGATACCTGAAGTCTTGATTTCATCGATCACATTATCAGGGCTCATTTTAAGGGCCTTTTGAATGCCCATATATCCATCACGTGCAATATAGTGATCGATTTCTCCGGCATCTATAATGCCGCAGTTGCGCAAAACCAGCCTTGTCTGATATTTTAGCATGGGATGATCAAAGAGCTTTGGGATGTTATCGATTTTGCCATCCCCTAATGTGCCGAGGGCTATATCAGGTCGTGGATTGTCATTTAACAAATAATCCTCGAGGAGCTGTTTGATCATTTTTGGAGCAACACGGCTGTAGCAGATTGTCGGGCATTCGTTTTTCTGGATATAGATTAAAGGTTCAAGATAGCATGGGCCTATGCAGCCCACTTCTACAAGCTTGACGTTCAGGTTGAGTTTCTTTGAAGTTTTTCTGATCTCTTTTGCCACTGCTTCTATGCCGGCTGCCCTGCCGCATGTTGCTGCGCCCAGATATATAACCGGGGTTATGCTTGATATCAGAGACTTCCAATTAGCAATGGCTTTCTTCTGGATTTCAGAAAAATCCATGCTTACTCCTTTTTGTGCCGGGATCGATGCTTGGCGATAATCTTTCCAACATCGGAAGAGTTTACTTGCGGATAAATCTTATCATCTACCACCATTACCGGAGCAAGAGCACAACAACCAATGCAGGCCACGCGCTCTAAGCTGAAAGCCGAATCAAGGGTGGTTTCGCCCGGCAGAATATTCAGCGTTTTTTCCGCCCTATCCAGTATTTGTGCGCCGCCTCGTACGTGACAGGCGGTGCCGAGGCAGACCTTGATCATGTGATCGCCGGGTTTGGTAAATCTGAACTGAGTATAAAAAGTTGCTACTCCATAGATTTCATGTTCGGAAATTTTCAGTTTGTCAGCAATCTTAGAAATTGCATCCTCGGAAAGGTATCTGCATTTCTCCTGGACAGCCTGAAGGATCGGAATCAGATTTCCCCTTTCCTTTCCAAATGGTTTAATTGCTTGTTCAATCTTTTTTTTCATAACATTACATTATTGATATTTAGAGACCTTTACAAAACACCAATATTGTCATTGCGAGCGAAGCGAAGCAATCTCACAAGACGTTGATAATCTACAAGATTGCTTCGTCGCTTCACTCCTCGCAATGACTAAAACAGCGGTTATGTAAAGGTCTCATTTAACGAGCCATGTTGCGTTTTTACCACAGAGATCACACAGAACATATTTTCTTATAATCACTGAAAAGCATTGTGAAATCAACCTAAAAATATTGATATTTTCGAGCGCCGATGCTAAGAAAGGCTATTTTGTAATATGATTTTACATAATTAGTGCCTGTCCGAAAAGTCTACTTTTTGTCATTTCGACCAATTCAGCCGTCGTAGCCATAGGCTACTATGGCGAAGTCTGCAGGGAGAAATCTTGAATGTCAATATTATCAAAGAGATAAGATTTCTCGCGGAGTTTATGCTGAGCGAAGCGTAGTGCTCGAAATGACAGCTTTGTCTAGTTTTCGTTCGGGTTAGAAAAAAACCAGGGGGCAAAAGAAAATGACTCTTGATGAAATTATAAAATCGGCGCATGGAGAAAAAGAGGTGGATCTTCTCTTAACCAATGTTAGGATTATCAATGTTTTTTCCGGCGAAATCGTTGTTGACAACATAGCGATAGCGGGCGGTTATATTGTTGGGTTTGGTTCATATTCCGCAAAAAGAACTGTGAATATGGAAAAACGGTTTGTCAGCCCCGGTTTTATTGATGCTCATTTTCACATAGAAAGCTCAATGACATGTATTACCGAATTTGCCCGGGCTATAATTCCATTTGGCACGACGACGATTTTTGCGGACCCGCATGAAATAGCAAATGTGCTTGGAGCGGATGGAATAAACTATATGCTGCAATCGAGCAAAAACCAGCCCATGAATATATACTTCACCCTTAGAAGCTGTGGTTAAAATGGACGGCGGTCTGGCAGCCTCATGCGACAGTAAAATATGCGCCACCCTTCCACTTCCTATTGCAGGGCTGATGTCCCAGGAGCCTGTCTATGCGGTAAGAGAAAAACTGGAAAAACTGCTTGAAGTTGCGCGAGACTTCGGCACAACCTTAAATGACCCCTTTATGGTCTTGTCCTTTTTGGCGCTTCCGGTCATTCCTGAGTTAAAGATCACAGACAAGGGGCTTGTCGATGTAAAGCAATTTTGTATCGTGCCCCTTTTTGCGGATGTGGGGGATGGTTAGCCGCGTCACAGCGCAAATGCTGTTTTGTAAACCATAAACTGTCAAAGAAAAAGTCACTCCAGTTGATCCTGCCTGCCCCGCCTGTCGAAGCGAAGCGTAGATCCCGCTATCGGGGCCTCGTAGCTCCGGCAGATGGTACTGGGGCAGCTTCGGAAAATGGTACCAGGGTAGCTCAGGTAGTCCGTAAACTTTGAAAAGGATGAGGTAAAAACAAAAAAACTTAAAATTTATATTTACAGACTTAATAAAATGTTAAGAATTTTTTTAGTATCAGAAGAAAAAAAGCTTGCTAAAAAGTTAAAAGAAATTAAAAAAATGGTTTAACTCTGGATTATTTCTTGCCAGTTAATCAATAAATAGAGGGTAAAAAAATTTAATGGGGAGAAACATCGGATTTGTTTCAACGCGCTTTGCGGGAATAGACGGAGTAACATTAGAATCGAGCAAGTGGGCACAGGTTATAAAAAAGAGTGGGCATTCCTGTTTCTGGTTTGCGGGCGAACTGGACAGAAATCCGCAAAACAGCTTTTTGGTCACCGAAGCTTTCTTTAGTCATAAAGATAATAAATGGATTAATGACCAGATTTTTGGTAAAAATAGAAGGAGTCGCGCTGTAACCATAGCAATTCATTCCTCAAGATCTTTTTTGAAAGCAGAGCTCTATGAATTCATAGAAAAATTTAAAATCGACATGTTGATTGCTGAAAATGCTTTAACCATTCCCCTGCATATTCCTCTTGGATTGGCTTTAACAGAAGTTATTGCTGAGACTCAGATTCCGACTATTGCTCATCATCATGATTTCTACTGGGAAAGGGTACGTTTTACAGTCAATGCGGTGAGCGACTATATCCACATGGCATTTCCGCCAACTCTGTCTAATATTGAACATGTGGTAATTAATTCTGCTGCCAAGGAAGAACTGGCTCACCGTACCGGAATTTCGTCAACCATTATTCCTAATGTGCTGGATTTTGGAAATCCATCTTTGGTGAATGAGAGACGCACAGAAGATTTCCGTAATTCAATTGGATTAAAGCCAGACGATGTTATGATTTTGCAACCATCCAGGGTCATTCAGCGAAAAGGAATTGAACATGCCATTGAACTGGTCCACGAATTGAGAGATCCGCGCTATAAGCTTGTAATATCACACGAAGCAGGAGACGAAGGATTTGAATATGTAGAATGGTTAAAAGACAGCGCAAAGGATCATGGTGTAGATCTTCGTTTGGTTGATACCAGTATAGCTGATCCAGTTAACGATGGGCTGAAAAGTCCGAATCAATATTCGCTCTGGGATATTTACCCCCATGCTGACTTTATCACCTATCCCAGCATATACGAAGGATTCGGCAATGCCTTTCTTGAAGCTATTTATTTTAGGAAACCCATGCTTGTAAACCGTTATGCTACATTTGTAAGAGATATAGAGCCAAAGGGCTTTGAGCTTATAGTAATGGACGGATTCCTCACCAAAAAAACAGTTCAAAAAGTAAGAGAAATCCTTGAATCACCTGAAAAAAAAGCAAAAATGGTAAATCACAATTACGAAATTGCCACACGTTACTATGCTTATTCTGTACTAAGAAAATATCTGAATTCTCTCATCATAAATTTCTTTGGAATAGAGGTATAAAAAATTGTCTTTATTTCATGAAAAGGGATGCCCCCAAACTCACACCAAAGAAAAAGTCGCTCCAGTTGATCCTGCCCCGCCTGTCGAAGCGAAGCGTAGATCCCGCTATCGGGGCCCCGTAGCTCCGGCAGATGGTACCGGGGTAGCTTAGGAAAACGGTACCAGGGTAACTCAGGTAGATGGTACTGGGGTCCAAACAAAACAAAATAAATGGAAAAATCTGTAGAAAACAAAGCAAAGTACTCAAAACTGCAAGACTAAAGGATGTCCGTTCGCAGTAACAACTAATTATCTTGCGGGTTAAAGTCCCGCCCAAGGGGTTGTCCGTGCACCTTGGTAGCTCAAGGGAGCGGCGTCTGAGTAATCAGGGGTCGTAAGTTCCCAATTGGCAAAGCCGCAGGCCGCAACGAAAGTGAACCTACGTGTAGCCTCGTTAATTTATTGGAGGTGCCGACCCTGTGGACGTAAGGGGAAGGCCGCTGCTCATCGACATAGATAACGGAAGCAATCGGTGAGACCTTCCGGGGTAGCAGGGGTGGCATGTGGCGGAAGATAATCAGTCCAGTGCTGGAGATCCAATTCGGTGATGGTAGAGAGTCATCAACCAGTGAGTATAAGGAAACGAAATCTTGGTGGGCTGAATTGGAAGTCGGAGGGGTTCATAGTACCGTCATAGGGAAAAGGACAACATAACCTTTCCCGAGGGAAGGAACCCTGCTTTGTTCATGCAACCAAAGAGTGGAGGATGAGGGGATTGCTGCTGGGCTATTAAACCCCGGAAAACATCAGGACACTACAGAGGAAGCTCTACCGCAAGGCCAAGCAGGACTCTGCCTTTCGTTTTTATGCTCTGTATGACAAGGTGTATCGGGCTGACGTTCTCAGTCATGCCTATTACCTTATTCGTGCCAACCAAGGGAGTGCCGGTGTTGACGGCGTGACCTTCAGGGACATCAGGGTCAAAGAAGAGGAAGGGCTGGATGAATGTGCATGCCTTACGGTGAAGAACATCGGAAAGCCGTGTGCGGGAAAACCGCATGCACGGTTTGATGAGGGAGGGTTGGTAAAGGTTGCTATGGCACGGCCATTTAGGCACCGTCAAACGAAAGAGATGGAAACGGATAAGTCAAGCCTACGGTGGCGATAGCCAGCTCTCTACTCTACCCCAAGATATATTCTCGGATAAAATTTATTACAGCGTGATATTCAAGATTTTCTTTTTGATTCATTTTTATTATGCTGAACCCGCCGCTTCACACGCGCCCGATTTTTAGGGCGTCGTCGTGAAAGCGGATGTTAGGTCAATTTACCTTGCTGTCCTACCTAGAATTGCCTCTAACCGTTTGGCCAACATATCTCTCAACTCTGTTACATTTCTATATTCAGGTACATTGTGGACTGATAGATCGAAATGCAGTTTAGTACCCCTCTTCCTATAAAGAATTGGACGTTTATTGATTGCATGAGCATACCCTATTTCATAATAAACATTCGGTCTTTCATGAGTCACATCGGCAATCAAGAATTCACAAGTTTTGATTTCATATAGAATGCGATCTGTAATACGATCTTGATGTTCTATTTCATCCACCTTATAAGCCTTTATATCAAAGCTTACACAAACATCCTTTATCGCGTGATATATGTCCTCAAGCTCGGCATTATCTGGATCCATCGCCATAAGGACAAATGCCATATTTCGCTTCATTTCAGTTTTTGCAGCCTCTGAAGGAGCTTGGTATACCTGACCTCCATATGACGAGGCAAGAACGGTAGATGTATATTGGGAAGTATCAAAAAGAACCATTCCATTAGATGTCTCACCGAGTCTCTTATAATAGTTTTCCATCAAGTTCTCAAGGTTATCAAAATCTAGGTAGGCGTCATAGGAATCATCTTCTGACAATTGTATTTGAGAATATCCTTTGGCATCAGAAGAGCCTGAGGCAGAAGAAAAAAAACGCCCTAAGCCACTCATATTCCACAGTGCAATTTCAACCAGGGATTCTTCAAGATCTGTGCTGGCAGAAACTTGCTTTGCGGTTATGACTTCTACCCCAGGGTTCTTGATTATCAAGTCCTTAATAGCAAGTATTACTGTTTCAATATGCTTTAGTATGACAGCCGTTGGATCTGCATACCAGACACCGATAATTGTGAGATTCTTGCCGTCTCTAAGGATCCTCTGATCAATCTCTTTTGGATTAAAGCCTTTCGGTAATTTGTCTCTAAGTCTGACCTTTGCTATTTTAGGATCAAATTCCTCGGCTTTATACACCTCCCGTAACCAAAGTCCCTCTGCATCTGAGATCTTATGATTCTTGAAAGAATGGCTCATTTTTTCCCCAACTATTGAGAAGATTTATAAAGTTGTTCAAGGAGAATAATAGTGACCTAACGTTTACTATCACTGTGGAGCAGGGCGTGATGACTTCGCCAAATGCATGTCAATACCGAACTGCGAGAATGCTAAAGAAGCCCGCTCCTGCGAATCCAGTGCATGGTGTGGTTATACGCTTATTTACGCAGAACACGGTCAATTTCAATAAGCTTTTTACTGTTTATTTTCAGCTGAGAATAGAGCTCATCAAGGAGTTCTCTAGCTTCTATGGCAATTTCCCGCCTCGTTTTGGGAACTTTTGATTTTGCTATTTTATTACCTGAATTTTGCACCTAATATACTAAAAAAGTAGAGAAACCATCTGGGTTTCCTGTTATATAAAGGTTTAACCGAAAACCAAAACATAAAACAGGAGGTACCCAGATGGTAAAACAACGAAAAAAGAATAACAGAAAAA
>JAPVVG010000146.1 GCA_028571455.1 Desulfobacteraceae bacterium
GACATGCCCCATGTGTATCTTACCTGAAGGATAGGGAAACATCTCAAGAAGATAATACTTTTCCCTGTCAGGATTTTCTTTACACTTAAACAGCCCTTTCTCATCCCAATAGGATTGCCACTTTGATTCAATGGTTTTTGGATCGTATTTCTTATCCATTCCCTGTATAATACCTCTATCAATCCAATTGTTCGGCTTCTATGAGCTTCTCGACATCGATTTTGTCTTGCGGCCTTCCGCTCGCTTTCTTTGCCAGGATCAGGTCAGGTCTCGAAATAAACGGTATCTCAAAGCCATCGATTTCGACCACCTTTCGATTCTTCCATGCAACTTCAAATTCGACTCCTGGAATTGACATCATAATATCAACCCGCAAGGGTGGCCTTCCCATCTGATAGAAGTAATCCTTCTGAGTGAAGTCATTTGCGGTAAGGTTTGCCAGTGGTGCACCAAATTCCTTCAATGCGATATACACCGAATTTGCATTCTCAGGATCGGTTGCTATCCATATGTCAAGATCTTTTGTGTATCGTGGTTCGCTGTACTTCATTACCGCGTAGCCACCCACAACAAGATAACGAATATCATGCTTTTTGAAAAGATTCAGCAGTTCTCTGAAGTCGGAACTCGTTAGCATCTTTACCTCGAATCAAGAAATAGTCATGTAGCATATCAGATACTGCCTCAAAGATGGCACGATCGCCTTGAGATTGCCAGAAGCGGATATCGAATGAACGTCTGTCATCTGTGATACGCTGATAATTTTCCTCTATTCTTGTCATTTTCTCTCCTGCCGAATGCCACCAAATAGTCTATCAAGTTTTTTCCCGATTTTCTTATCCTCTGTATGATTTGCCTCTGCGGCTATAAATCCGATTAGTTCATCAAGATCATAAGTCGAATATTTTACAATCAGGTATTTTCCTTTGATCTCCGCAATTTGTAGCCTTTTTGTTAGATCTGGCCCTGTAAAAGTGTGATCAATTATCAAATCTCTTTCTTGAAGAGTAAATTTGATTTCAATTTCATTCATTTTCATTTTCCAGATCGTATAAGAGCTCAGATTGAATGTTTTGTTAAGATAAGGCATACCTCCAAACATAGGATATTTTTAAATTAACCAACAAAATTAAAGAGGTATGCCAAAGACTGAAAGATTATGGCAGAAATCACAAGAAACGTAAAGAATATATTCATCAAAGCGGACTTTTACTGGTAGGAGTGGATGTAAGCAAGGCAAAACATGATGCCTGCATAGGCAGATTAACCGTAGGAATACATTGAGTATTTCGAGGCTTAAAATTTGAGCCTGACGCAGACACTTTAGTGAAGCATCAGCGCTCAATTGGGCAAAAGGGGGCGTTTTGCAAAGGTCTCATATCATATATCGTAGAGACCATCTGGGCATAACAGGCAGTTTGTGTTTCAGGCAAGAGATCTGATTGATAAACGATCAGTAAAATTATCTCTGTTTTTATAGTCGCTGAATATTTTTCGAGGCTCAATTCCCCTGATAATAATGTGATATAAAACACACCGTGCGTCCAGGCCGGCTAATCTAACCATATAAAAATACTATCAATAATATAACGATACGTCGAGTTATTTACTTATTTATGGACGTCCCCGAAGCCCCCGACAGGACAGACTCTTCTTAAGTAGTAACGTTCTTGAGAGGGACAACACGGAATGTGAGGACAAGTATGAATTTGAATGCACAGGAAGTGCCTGCCATTCATGCGGATAACCGTGTCGAGTTTGGTTAGAAGCAAATTGGTGGGAGAACAAGTAGTTTCAATTACTTGGTCTTATGTTCTCCTGGGTCTGATTCTGCCTGATCAGCCGAATCACGCAGTACGGACCCGTATGCTGCGTGGTGTGGGAGGGGCGTTCTGTGAGGGTCGATCCTATCCCGATATCTTCTAACTATGAATGCTCTCTATGTCAATTCCTTGATGTATAGGCTTACTCACTCCCTTTTAACTATAGGAGATATTAAAACGGACGCTGCTATTTTCACAGGGTATATACCCTCTTTTTTACCCCACAAGGCGTAGCCTGAAGAAGTGATTTTGTAATCTGGGCCACCGGACGTTGAGTTGGGAGAATATTCGAGGCAGAGCCCAAAAACTTATCGATGCGGTACTTCTGAGAGCCCACCACGTCAAGGCTCCAATCGTGGTAGAATCCCTGGATAAGAATGGCAGCAACCTGCGACGCAGATTTACCAACTCTTCTGCAGTCACCAAATTGGTGTAACCGTAGTTCCGCCGCACTTCTATACGAAAGGGACCAGCTCCCTTGAACAACTTACGGTACAGGATTACACTTCTGTAGACTGCCTGATACTCTCCCTGTGAGAGGGATACACCCTGATGCAAGGTCGACTCGCGGAGGATAATCGATCCCCCTTCAGTAAGGCGGCTTTTCAAAGAATGAAGTAGTGCCATGACGTCCTGGTCATTCATATACATACACAAACCACCCAGAAAGATCATGTCGAATGAGCCTTCCGGAAGGTCATGTCGACCGTCACCTTCGAGTATCGTTACGTGGGGCAAATGAGCCACCCTTTCCATAGCAGCTTTCAACATCAGGCTGCTTTGCTCGATTCCTATGACAGTCTGATAACGGCTGGCGAAGATCTCTAACCAAGCCCCTGCGCCACAGCCAACATCAATCACACGCCCCGAGTCATGCACCTCGCTGAGCCAATCACTGATGGTTCGTTTTTCTTTGTGTAGTCGATAGCTGGCCGCACTGGCGGGGAGATTGTACTCATGGGTCATCATACTGACAGTAGCTGCTGTGCCGCCCCTTGGGCTATCAAAATAGCGCTTGACAGCTTCACTATCAATCTGTTGTTCGGTAGAATCGTGGTGATTCATTGGTTTATAGTCAGCCATATACTTTCCCTGTTTTTTCCAGGCATGTTGATAATTTCTGCAATTTTAATGATATTTGCTTCATAGCATACAACCATAGATAACCGTTAACACAAAAGAGTAGGCCATAAGAACATAAAACCATTTCCCAGCAAACTTAGTCGTTCGAATAGGGGCTAAATTCAACACCAGAAGTGCCATCAACAGCGCATAAAGAATTATTGAAAAAACAATATGATCAATAAAGCCTTCAAAGAGAAACACAAAAGCAAGAATAATAATATTATTGTCTAATGCCAACCCCTTGTAAGTTTTACTGTCAATCAGTCCGAAAATATTGAAATAACTCAAGCGTATCGCGCTGGCGGCGACAATAAGAAATGCTCCCGGCAGGAACCATGGATTGAACTTACCGTAGCTTAAGAGAAAAATAGCAGGAAATACTCCAAAACTTACAATATCTATTAGCGAATCAAGCTGGCCTCCAAAAGCCCTATGGTGATCTGTTCGCCCCTTCATTTTGCGAGCAACAATTCCGTCAGTCCAGTCAAATAAAACAGCCCACAAAACTCCAATCATAGCAGCAGAGAAATTGCCCAAAATAGCGTAGTAAATACCAAGCATGGCACATAACAGGCCTGCAAGCGAACAGATATTAGGAAGATCCCCGGCAAAAGAAAGCATTGCGGGCTGATGTGGTTGTTGAGTTTCAAGATTTGTCATTATTTTTATGATTCTCCGTTTTGTAAGTCCATTACATTGATTAATGCTTCAACTAAATTACAATTCTCTGCTTCTGTACGGCTGGCAATTCGGAGATAACGATCAGAATCCGGTTGAGTTTTGTCCACACAGTCCTTTATGTACATATTATGTTCAATAAATAATTTTTTCGTAATTTCAGGAGCACTTTGGGTATGATCGGGAAGACGGCAGAAAACAAAATTTGCATCAGGTTTAAAAACAGTCATTCCTTCTATACCACAAAGTTTTTTATACAGGCTATCTCTGTCGGTTCGAACTTGTTTACAGCTTTCAATAAATTCCTGTTTGTAATCGGGTAAAAGCCATAGAAACTCTTCTGCAAATCCGTTAATATTCCAAATATGCACACCGTTTCTTATCGCTTCAGCAAATTTTAAATTTGCAGTCAGCATGTAACCGATCCTAAGCCCACAGATACCGTAGGCTTTGCTCATGCTTTTAAAAATCGCCACATTCGGGTAATTTTCGATTTCTTGTTCCAGGCTTATTTGATCATGGTTCTCTGCAAAATTTATAAATGATTCGTCAACAATCAGCATGCAGTTATGAGTTTCAAGTTTTTTTGCAAGCCGAATGAGATCGGGTTTAGGAACTAATATAGATGTTGGATTGTTAGGCGTTACCACAACCGCTACATCGGCTTTTACTCTGATCGCTTCCGCAGCAAATTTATCTACATCCAGTTGGAAAGATGGGAACTCAAGCGGAAATTCGATTACCTGGCCAGAAGGCGCAGCATTGGCATATTCATTAAAAGAAGGCACGGGAACAATTAGCTTGCCTGATATATGACCGGATACTATTTTTATTAATTCAGCAGCTCCGTTGCCCACAACAATTCTTTCTGCTGGTTGGTCAATTATTTTACCAACAAGCCCGGCCAAGGCATCTTGGGCCACTGGATAATTCAGAACAAGGTCGTGAATTTGATCTTTAAAGTTTGTGAAAACAGCCTCTGGCGGGAAATAGAGATTATAAAGATAAGCATGATCTATAAAATCATGTCGATAGTAACCACCATGTTGGCCGGAAATGAATTTATACTTTTCGGATTGAGTCTTATAATTATTTTGTGGCATTTAAGATTCCTATCGTTTCCCGGGGAGATGTTACAGCATTGAGCAAAAAATCGTGATGTGAAAGAGTAACCGTTTTCGTGGTCGTATAATCGTCTGATAAGATTAGTTTTTCCGCCTCTGCCAGATCTTCAATAGTGTCTATTTCATACCATGGCTTGCCATCAAAAGAGACAATTTCAAGAGAGAGGCTGCCACCAGCAATCATTTCCGCAAATATAGTTTCGTAATAGTTATTTACTTTGCCATCTGAAATATGTTTATCTAATCTTTTTACAATTTCATTCCAGGAGTTAAGTGAAATGCTGTAAATATTAACGGTCTTGTATTTGATCTGACCAAAGGAGTCTGCGTTGGCTGCCAAAAATGCGTTAACATGGTGAGATTGATTGATTGTAACACATGTCCCATTCATCCATGGCTGCATTTTTGCGACGGCTATTCTGTCAGGATACATCATGGCATCCAGAAGTGATTCATCAAAAACAAGATCACTTTCGAGGAGCAGAAATGGTTCATTAATTATTTTACGCGCCATCCAGAGAGAATAGATATTATTGGTCGTCTTGTATGGCGGACTAAAAATGTAATCAATTACGATGTCACCTATCCGAGTTCCCAGAAAATTCTTAATGCAATTTTCCAGATACCCTGTAACCACGACTAGACGTTTGAAACCATGTAGACTCAGATTTGAGACCAAACGTTCGAGTATCGATACGCCACTGACTAACGTTAAACATTTAGGGGCATTTTGCGATAAAGGATAAAGGCGGCTGCCTATTCCGGCTGCAAGAAGTAATGCGGTAGTCACAGGTTCTTTATGGAGGTAGCTATGTTTCAAATATATACCTTTTTTAAATTTTTTAACATCTTACTATGTTACAAGTTTCATTATTGGAGGAAAACAAGTCCGTAGTATAGTCTATTTAGAGGATAAATTGGGGACGAGAGGATAAATTGGGGACATCCATTGGATTATTGGTTTACTTGCTCCATAAGGTTCAAACCTTGCTTTTCTGCAATTTTCTTTCCTCTCGAAACCGCTTGGCTTACTGTAGGTTGAGCTAAATTTACCTTTTTTGCCAACCCAACAATTGTCCCTTCAGTTACCCGATTAGCACATCTTGATGTTTTGTAGAGATATCCCTAAAGGCTGCTACCGGTATAGGATGCTTTTTCGCGAAACTTTTTCGGTGCAATTTGATACGTTCAATCTCATGTAATGTATCTGCTGTTAAATAGCTATCCCTGCAATGAGGGCAACTGATGACAGGAACATTCTCGATGATAAGTAAATTAGTTTTCTTGCCATAACTCCGGGTGACATGGCGAATGTTAGCCCCTTCTTGTCCACAAATATCACAAATCATTTTTTTGCCTCATATTTTGTATACGGTGATAATCACCAATTTACCAGTTATGCTCAATTTTGCAACCACAATTGCCAAACCAATTGAAATGCTTTTCCCTTCAATAAGGTATTTCCATTCTTTCGTAATTGGGTCTTTTTGCCGTTCAATGATTTTACCAGTAAGAACAACACTCTCAATATCAAAACGGGAATCCAGTCCCCGAGCATGTCGAGGACAAGCATTTTCAGGTCGTTATGGATTCCCGCTTTCGCGGGAATGACAGGAAGGGCGCATTTTTCAAAGCTCTCATAATGTTATATTTAGAAAAATATCCTTATAAGAAATTTTGTTGCAAAATTAAGAAAAACAGGACAGATATTAAATAAAATTTTTAGCATAACTCATACTTCATATTTATTTGAAAATCAAACTATTACCTAAGTTGAGCGATTTTTTGCAAAGAGATGTGCCGAGATCTTGATGCAGTCCCGCCTTGGCGTGACGAAAAGCGTAGGCATACCAAAAGATATGGGCAGAAAAGAGATAGGGGATGAACAGAGAAATTGTTTGACTTGTATATGGCTATTTTATATCTAATAAAAGCAAATAATTAAGAGAAGAAAAAAATATATTTTATTTTTAAGGGAGAAAAAACAAATATTATTATGAACTGTAATATTCTTATCAATGCGATAGATCCTGAAGAATGCAGAATTGCGAAAGTAAAAGACGGCAAGCTGGAAGAATTTCATATAGAAAGCGCCGCGAGGGAAATAATCCACGGCAATATCTATAAAGGAATTATTGCGCGTGTCGAACCCAGCCTTCAGGCGGCTTTTGTCGATTATGGAACAGAAAGACACGGCTTTCTGCAAAAGCATGAAATTCACAGCGATTACTTTCAGGACAATCATCCAGGAGATCGTTCAATAACAAATATAGTAAAACGCGGCCAGGAACTCATTGTGCAGGTCACAAAAGACCCGTACATGAAAAAAGGGGCCATGCTTTCGACATTGATATCTTTGCCGGGAAGATACATCGTTCTTTTGCCTGGAAGCAAAACAAGGGGTATTTCGCGCAAGATTGAAGATGAAGATGAGCGAAAACGGTTGAAAGATATTATTGACAGTCTGTCCCTGCCTGAAGGATTCGGCATTATCGTTCGCACTGCCGGGATAAACAGCACCAAGCCACTCATATCCAAGGATCTAACATATCTTTTGCGATTGTGGAAAAATATCAAAAAAAATGTTAATGATGTAAAAGCACCGGCCCTTCTTTACAAAGACAGAAATCTTGCTTTAAGATCAATACGTGACTATTTTACTCCGGATGTGACCGAAATTCTTATAGATAATCCTTTAGTATACCGTGAAACCAAAGACTTTATTAACATCATATCTCCCAAGCACACAAAGATCGTTAAGCTTTATAAGGGCGCAAAACCGATATTTACAAAATACCAGCTCGAAGACCAGATTGCATCCATATTTGAAAGCCGTGTAAATTTGAAATCCGGCGGTTCCATTATAATAGAACAAACCGAAGCCCTGGTCTCAATAGATGTAAATTCAGGAAAGGCAACCCAAAAAAAATCTATTGAACAGACGGCATTTACGACTAATATTGAAGCAGCCGAGGAGATTGCGCGTCAATTGAGATTAAGGGATTTAGGCGGCCTGATAGTGATAGATTTTATCGACATGAGAGATCAGAAACACAAAACCGGAGTTGAAAGCATGTTGAGAACAAATCAAAAGGGAGACAAGGCCAAGACAAAAATTGGAAAAATCTCAAAGTTTGGTCTGCTTGAGATGTCGAGGCAGAGGCTCAGGCCGTCTATTAAATTCGGCGGTTTTGAATCTTGCCGGTATTGCAAGGGAAAGGGGCTTACCCCGTCTCCTGAGACTCTGGGGGTAAGCTTGCTGCGCAAACTCAGCCTTGGAACTTTAAAAGAGGGGATTTCCAGCGTAAAAGCTATTGTGCCGATCGAAGTCGCAAATTATTTATTAAACAAAAAACGCAAGGAAATCTTTGAGATGGAAGCCAGGCAAAATCTTTCGGTTGAGATCAAAGGGGACAATACAATGGTCCCCGGGGAAAGCAATATTATTTATGAATAAGCCTTTAAAAATCCTTATAATCTGCGCACTTGCCGTCGTAACTGCTGCAACAGGTTTATGGCTTTGGCAAAAGCAAAACAAAGCTCATCTTTCCGGGAAAATTGCTGAAAAAACTTATATGCCTGTCAAGCCTCAACCCGTTATTGATTACAATAAGCTAAAAAAAGATAATAAGCTTCAAGCCATGACAAAGAAACGTAAAGCAAAATACGGGCTTAAAAAAGGGGTTGACATTATTGTCAGATCTGATGAATCTTTTAAAATAGGCGAGTTGACCGTTTCCATGCAGGAAATTCGGGATAAGATACGGCTTAAAAGTGGTGATATCATAGAAAAGGATATAAAACCCGGCAAAATAACAGATGACGCTATAGAGGAATTCGGAATATATGTTGTGCATCCCGGAGACAACTTATGGGCCATTCATTTTAAATTCTTAAAAGACTACTTTGGTCACAAGGACATTGCCGTTTCTCCGCTTGCCGACGAACCAGATAGATTCGGATATAGTTCAGGGGTGGGCAAGCTTTTAAAATTTTCAGAACAGACTGTTTGCATATACAATTTAAAGGAAGAAAAACTCGATGTTGACATTAACCTGATTTTTCCCTTAAGCAAGATAGTTGTCTATAATATGAACCGGATTTTTGCGCTTCTGGAGCATATAGACTACCAGCATGTAAACGAAATTCAGTTTGACGGTGAAACGATCTGGATATCGGCTGAGCGGTGAGAAAAAAAGCTGAAAGCAACCAGCAAGGGACAGAGGTCAGAGGTCGGAGGTCAGAGGTCGGAGGACAGAAAGGGACAGAGGTCAGAGGTCAGAGGTCGGAGGTCGGAGGTCGGAAAGGGACAGAGGACAGAGGACAGAGATCAGAAAACGAGTAACCAGCAACGAGCTAAAATATGGAATTATGATAAAACGGTATACAAGAAAGGTCATGGGAGATATCTGGACCGATGAAAACAGGTATCAAGCATGGTTAAAGGTTGAAATATTAGCCTGTGAAGCCCTGGCAAAAAAGGGAAAGATCCCCAAAAAGGCCATTGATAATATCAGGAAAAAAGCAGATTTTTCCATAAAACGGATCGAAAAGATCGAGGCTGAAACCAGGCATGATGTAATTGCCTTTCTCACAGATGTTGCCGAACATGTCGGCCCTGACTCAAGATACATTCACATGGGACTGACATCCTCCGATGTTCTTGATACAAGCATGGCATATCTTCTCAGACAGGCCGGCAAGATTATTCTTAAAGACTGCAAAATCTTCTTGCAGACAATCAAGAAAAAGGCATTTAAACACAAAAACACAGTGATGATCGGACGCTCCCACGGAATCCACGCAGAGCCTATAACCTTTGGGCTGAAGCTTGCGGTCTGGTATGATGAAATGCGTCGCAATCAGGAAAGATTTGAGCACGCTGTTGAAACGATAAGCTTCGGGAAGCTATCAGGAGCGGTTGGAACATTTGCCAATATTTCCCCGGACGTTGAGGCGTATGTATGTAAAAAACTGGGGCTTAAACCCGCTCCTGCCTCAACCCAGATTGTTCAAAGGGACAGGCATGCTGAATATTTTACAAGCCTGGCCATCATGGCTTCATCCATAGAAAAGATGGCGGTCGAAATAAGGCATTTGCAAAGAACAGAAGTTCTTGAAGCAGAAGAATTTTTCTCAAAAGGCCAGAAAGGTTCTTCAGCCATGCCGCACAAGCGCAATCCAATAGGATCTGAAAATATATGCGGCCTTGCCCGTATCATACGTTCCAATGCCATGGCTTCCCTTGAGAATATTCCCCTGTGGCATGAACGGGATATCAGCCATTCCTCTGTTGAAAGGGTCATAGCGCCTGACAGCACGATACTGATCGATTATATATTAAACAGGATTACAAAAATCATAGATAATCTGATTGTATATCCTGAAAGAATGAAACAAAACCTCAATATGCTCAAAGGGCTTGTCTTTTCTCAGCAAATATTGCTGGCTCTTGCAGAATCCGGCGCAACTCGTGAAGATGCTTATAAAATGGTCCAGGCAGTTGCAAGGCGGGTTTGGAAGGATAAAAATGATTTCAAGACCCTTATTTTGAGAAACAAAAAGATTTGCGGCTTGTTAGGTTCTGAAAAAATTGAAGAAATATTTGACGTAAGCTATCATTTAAAGTATATCAGCGCCATTTTTAACCGTGTATTTGTTGATGGTTCCGTAAAAAGTCAAAAAACTGATTTTACGAAACGTGTTAAATATTAAGTATATCTGTGGTAAAAGTTTTTTGCAAGCGCAGATAGTCTGTTGCATAATGCTAAAATATTACAAAACATTTTCTGTAAAAATTTTTCTGGCAATTATAATTATTACCTTTTGCCAGGGATGCCGGGCTTTTGAGCCTATAGAACGGCTTAAAGAGTCGTACGATCCTTACCATGGCGGCCAATATAAGGAAGCCCTTACAGATTGGAGTAAAGAAGCCCGTATTTACAGAGGCCTAGGCGTTGAACTAATAGCTACCGCTACATTCAAATCGTCTAAGTTCAGAGATGCTTATTCAAATGAGTATGCAAGGGCATACAAGCTGACAGGTAGTGAAAAAACAAAACTAATAGAGGATCAAAAAAAGGCTGCTTTAGCTTATAATGATTTTCTGTTAGCCGCATATGTGCCTGATAAAAAGCTCAATGATTTTAATAAAAAGGATTCCATATGGAAAATATATTTAACTGTTGGAAAAGGGGGGCTGATAACTCCACTTGAAATCAGGAAAATAAAAAAGGTTGATGCTGTAACAACCCACTTTTTTCCTTATATAACTCCATGGAAATCGGTGTACCTGGTCAGATTTCCCGCAACATTTCCGGCAGCCGGCAAGGCTGTAATTGACCGTGATGCTAAGTATATAAAACTTATTATCACAAGCGTATTAGGCTCCGCTGAAATAGTTTGGGAATAAACGGCACAAATTAGTGCCTTAGTGGCTAAATAATTACAGATAACAAAAAAGGAGGGTTAATTTTGATTGACATAGCATATGCAATGGGTCAGGGCGGCGCGGCCGGACAGGGGGGTGGATTTTCAGCGTTTATCCCTCTTATTCTTATGTTCGTTATTTTTTATTTTCTTCTTATCCGGCCCCAGCAAAAAAAGCAGAAAGACCATCGTTTAATGATAAGCAGTCTTAAAAATGGAGACCGTATAATAACCAGCGGCGGCATTTATGGACGTATTACCTCTGTTGGTGATGACAGTTTAACAATAGAGATAGCGGATAGAGTACGCGTAAAGCTAAATCGAACTAATGTTTCAGCATTGCTCCAGTCTTCATCACAGGCTCAGCAGGCAAAAATAGAGCAAACCGATTCAGATAAAAAATAAAGACCAGAAATTAAAAAAAGCCCCGGTGATATAGGTTAATTCGGGGCTTTAATATGATAAAAACCGGATAACAACCGGATAATAGAAGGAATGGATCGTTGAAAAATATTTCCTGGAAACTAATTTTAGTTATAATCGTCGTTATAGCTGCTGTTATCTATATTCTTCCTTCAATCAAACAGACATGGTGGCCGCACAAGAAGATAAATCTCGGTCTCGATCTTCAGGGGGGTATGCATCTTGTGCTTGAGGTGGATACGGAAAAGGCTTTGGAAAGCACAATAGAACGCATTAGACTTGAACTCCGAAACCTCTTAAAGAAAGAGCGCATAAGATTTATAGAGGTAGAGCGGGTTAACGGCACAAAGATCTCGGTCAGATTGCAGGGAAAGGATAACATCGACGGGTTTGAACAGATCCTGAACAAAGAGTTTAAAAATCTGCGTCTTGTTTCGAGATCAACGGATGACGGGGCGCTTTCCATGGTTATGGATCTTCCTGAAGAAGAAGCCGATCATATTAAAAAGCTTGCGACAAGACAGGCCCTTGAAACCATAAGAAACCGTATCGACCAGTTCGGTGTGAGCGAACCCGACATTAGACTTCAGGGCGAAAAACGTATCCTTATACAACTGCCGGGGATAAAGGATACACAAAGAGCAAAGGATCTTATCGGCAAAACAGCACTTTTAGAGTTCAAGCTGGTGGATGAAACACACGATGTTAATGCTGCTCGAAAAGGAAATATTCCTTTGGGAAGCGAAATACTTACTCAGATTACAAAGGATTCTAAAACAAATCGCGAAATAAAAAGCTACTTTCTCATTAAAAAGCAAACGCTCTTAACAGGCGCAAATCTTACAGATGCAAGGGTTCAGATAGATTCACAGTTCAATGAACCTTATGTTTCCCTTACTTTTGACAAAAAAGGCGGAAGAATTTTTGCCAAAATAACAGAAGAAAATGTAAAAAAACGCCTTGCAATTGTTTTGGATAATCATGTCTATTCCGCGCCTGTTATACAGGAAAAAATCGCCGGGGGTGAGGCCCGCATTACAGGTAACTTTACTATGGAAGAGGCCAAGGACCTTGCCATTGCTCTGCGTGCAGGCGCGCTTCCCGCGCCTGTAAAAATACTCGAGGAAAGGACCGTCGGCCCCTCTCTTGGAGCCGATTCAATCAACAAAGGTCTTATTTCAGTGTGTGTCGGAGGTATTCTCGTAGTCCTGTTTATGATTATATATTATAAGGGGTCAGGCCTCATAGCCGACCTTGCTCTTATCCTTAATATTATCCTGATCGCCGGAGGACTTGCAGGCCTCCAGGCTACTTTAACACTTCCGGGCATTGCGGGCATTATACTAACCATAGGAATTGCAGTGGATGCAAATGTTCTTATTTTTGAACGTATCAGAGAAGAGTTAGGCATAGGCAAAACACCGCGCGCTGCGGTAGATGCAGGGTATAAAAAAGCCACACTTACAATTTTAGATGCAAACGTCACAACACTTATCGCGGCCCTTGTTTTATTCCAGTTCGGAACAGGACCTGTTAAAGGATTTGCCGTTACTCTGAGCCTGGGTGTGATTGCCAGTCTATTTACATCTCTTATCATGACACGGCTTGTATTCGACTATTTCTTGATTAACCGAAAAGTAAAAACTTTAAGTATATAGTGAGACCTTTGAAAAATGCTCAATTTTGTTCAAGTTCAAGGAAGGCGATCCGCCTCAGGCGGATTAAACGTAGGAATACATTGAGTATTTCGAGGCTTAAAATTTGAGCCTGACGCCGACACGAAGTGAAGCATCAGCGCTCAATTGGGCAAAAGGGGGCGTTTTGCAAAGGTCTCATAGCAGGAGCATGTATAATGCAGTTTGTAAAACCTGATATAAATATTAATTTCATCAACAAAAGAAAAATCGCATTCTATATGTCCCTTGTAATGATTATCATCAGTTTTTTCTCGCTGATAATACATAAGGGGCCTAAATACGGGATCGATTTTGCCGGCGGGGCATTAATACAGGTTAAGTTTAACATGCCTGTTAACTTAGATGATGTAAGGTCGGGGCTCAATGAACTTGAATTAGGCAAATCATCGGTTCAAGAGTTTGGCGATAAAAAAGATAATGAATATCTTATAAGGACCGACATGTCTATCTCTAACTCTCAAGATTTTACTTCCAGGGTAAAAAAAGCCCTTGAATACACCACAGGAAATAATGTGGAGATTCGCAGGGTCGAGATGGTAGGCCCACAGGTAGGCAAAGATTTACGTGAAAAAGCTCTTTTTGCAATGTTCTATGCTCTGCTCTTTATCACCATATATATATCCGGCCGCTTTGAATTAAAGTGGATCTTAAGCGGCGTCATGGCTGGATCGCTGATGGTTGCCGTATATTTTCTTTCCTTATTCAATGTCGGCATAGCCTTCCTTATTGGCGCTGCCGTAATCGTTACACTTATCCTCTTCTGGTTTCTTAAGCTTAAATACGCTATGGGGGCTATTGTTGCCCTTATCCATGACATCACTATTACTGTAGGTATTTTTTCTATTTGCGACAAGGAGTTTTCCCTTCCGATTATCGCCGCCCTTCTCACCATAATCGGATATTCCTTGAATGATACAATTGTTGTTTTTGACCGCATCCGTGAAAACTTAAGAAAATACCACAAAAATACTCTGGAAGTAATCATCAACAGAAGTATAAATGAAACACTCGGTCGTACAATTCTAACCTCTTTGACTACTCTTTTTGTGGTCGTCACCCTTTTTACACTTGGAGGCGGGATTATCCACGACTTTGCATTCGCAATGATAGTCGGAGTGCTTATAGGAACATACTCCTCAATATTTGTGGCAAGTCCCATACTCCTTGCCTGGCAAAAGTATGGGAAGAAAAAATAAGTGGAAAATATTCTGCCATGGTTTGCTCTCAAAACCGTTCCGGGAATTGGGTGCTGCCATTTCAAGCGTCTTATCGACCATTTCAAGTCTCCGGCGCATGTTCTTGAAGCATCACGCAAAGAACTTCTTGAGCTCGACGGCATGTCCGAACGCCTTGTATCGGCGATAAAGCAGCACAAAATGCCTGAACATGTTAAAAAAGAGATCGATCTTGTTAAGGAAAAAGGTTACTGGATTGTCACAATGACAGATAGCCATTACCCTCCCCTTTTACTGCAAATACCGGATCCACCCCCTTTTTTGTATGTGTATGGAGATCTTGACGGGTCTATAAAAAATATTGCTGTTGTTGGTTCCAGGAATGCGACAACCTATGGAATATCAACGACCAAACAGCTTTGCGCAAATCTGGCTTTAAATGGAATTACAGTAGTCAGCGGCATGGCAATAGGAATCGATACCGCTGCCCATGAAGGCGCCTTGATGGGTAAAGGAAAAACAATCGCCGTGCTGGGAAGCGGTCTTGAACGGGTTTATCCCGCAAAGAATATAAAGCTTTTTCATAAAATTGCTGCTAACGGCGCTGTTATTTCAGAGTTTTCTCTTATGGCGGAACCTGAAGCTCATAATTTTCCTGCACGAAACAGGATAATCAGCGGCATTTCACTTGGAACCGTTATAGTGGAAGCAAGTAAAAAAAGCGGGTCGCTCATTACAGCGCGCCTGGCAGCAGAACAGAACAGAGAGGTGTTTGCTGTTCCGGGAAGCATCCATTCCTTTAAAAGCACCGGCACACATACACTTATCAAACAGGGAGCCAAACTGGTTGAACAAACGCAGGATATTATA
>JAPVVG010000147.1 GCA_028571455.1 Desulfobacteraceae bacterium
AGGAAAACTGATGAGGCTGACGAAAAAGGCATGGCAGTGCGACTCATGTGTCCGCTGAATTTTAACGGTTTGTGCGTATTATATGACTATCGCCCAATGATATGCAGACTGCACGGCATCCCCCACGAACTACAAAAGGCTGGTCATAGTGTAATGTCTAGCCCGGGATGTGAGGCTTTTACAAAACAGATCAAATCAAAGGAATACTATAAGTTTGACAGGACACCTTTTTATATAAAGATGGCTGAATTGGAAAATGAGCTAAAAAAGGCAGCCGGTATTACCCA
The DNA here is from genome assembly GCA_028571455.1 of Desulfobacteraceae bacterium. GTDB lineage: Bacteria > Desulfobacterota > Desulfobacteria > Desulfobacterales > ETH-SRB1 > Desulfaltia. The sequence continues at coordinate 288 of JAPVVG010000147.1, forward strand.
AAAGTTAAAAATGACTGTGGCAGAGATGCTGATTGAGGGATTGAGGGATTAAGGGATTAAGGGATTATTTGATTATTTGATTATTTGATTATTTGATTATAAATACCATATATAGCGTTTATAGAGACATGGCTATCCAGATATAGTTTATGATTTTTTTGGCATGGAACTAATTACAAATCTTGCAATTTTGTTATTTAAAAGTTCTTGACAAGTAAAATCCTAAATGATATTGATTAAAACATCTTGAGCTGAAGTATCTTATTGATTTTACAGGATATATTTTAACTTTCCAGCTTAATGATGTCCTATTTTTTTTGGATATTTTTGTTAAGAAAATTTCCGTAAATACAAATTTTTAGTCCGGCTAAATACTTAACTTTTGAGCCGCTATTATGAAGGGAGGTGCAAAAAAAACATTTAGAAAAAAATTGACTGGAATTTCGTAATAATAATTCATACAAAGCAAAATTAGGAGGTATTATTAATGCCAAGTTTTGTAATTAATGAAAAATGTGACGGTTGCAAAGGCGGGGACAAAACAGCCTGCATGTACATTTGTCCAAACGACATTATGGTGCTGGATGAAGAGCGCATGAAAGCCTATAATTGTGAGCCGGAATTTTGCTGGGAGTGTTTCAATTGTGTGAAAATCTGTCCGACCCAGGCCATAGAGGTTCGCGGTTATGCTGATTTTTGTCCGTTAGGAGCAAGTGTTGTGCCCATGAGGGGGACCGAAGACATCATGTGGACAGTCAAGTTCAGAGGTGGTTTGATCAAGCGGTTCAAATTCCCCATCAGGACAACAGCGGAAGGAAGCGCTAAACCGGATGGTGGCTATGGAGCTGGAACTGGCGCCCTGGATGATCAACTTCTGTACACGGAACCGGCTTCCTTGAAAGCCGATAAACTTTGGACGCTTGGAGACTAAAGGAGGTAATGGATTATGGAAGAATTTAAAACAGTCGAGGTTACCACCGATTTTTTGATTATAGGTCCAGGGATGGCTGGAACCGGTGCAGGCGTTGAGGCTGCACATTGGGCCAAAGAGAACAATCTAAAGGTCACCATAGTGGATAAGGCGGCAATGGAGCGAAGCGGCGCCGTGGGGATGGGGCTTTCTGCCATCAATCAATACCAGGGCGAAAATAGCCCTGTCGATTATCTCAGTTATGTCAGGCAAGACCTCATGGGTTGTTGCCGTGACGATCTGGTTATGGATATTTCCAGGCATGTGAACGGTTCAGTTCATATGATGGAAAATTACGGCCTTCCAATCTGGCTGGATGCAGATGGAAACTATGTCCATGAAGGCCGGTGGCAGCTTATGATCAACGGCGAATCATACAAGGCCATCGTCGCTGAGGCCGCCAAGAACGCTGTCGGCATGGACAATATTATCGAACGCGTATTTGTACTTCGTCTTCTACTTGACAAGAACGACAAAAAGAAGGTGGCAGGCGCCATCGGGTTCAACGTGAGAGGTCCCGAAATCTACGTGTTTAAGTTTAAGGCATGCCTCGTGTGCGCAGGCGGCGCGGTTCACGTGTTCAAGCCGCGGTCAACCGGAGAAGGTTTGGGCAGGGCATGGTATCCGCCCTGGAATGCAGGATCCAGTTCCTACCTGACCACTACTGCCGGGGCTGAAATGTCTTCCCAAGAGGTTGTTTTCATTCCAGGAAGATACAAAGATGGTTATGGTCCGGTTGGGGCATGGTTTCTCCTGTTCAAGGCCACGGCAACTTCAGCCACAGGTTTCAATTACATGGGCGAAGGTCTAGCCGAGGGGGGCGAACTTCACAACTGGCCACCTTATGGAGAAGTTAAGCCGATTCCAACCTGTCTCAGGAACCATCTGATGATGATTGAAATGTTTCAAAAAGGTGATGGCCCCATACTGATACATACTGACAAGGCTATCGCTAAACTTGCCAGCGCAGCTGGTGATGATAAAAAGGCTTATGCTAAGGCAATGAAAAAGCTTGAGGCCGAGGCATGGGAGGATTTTCTCGACATGACCATCAGCCAGGCGATTCTCTGGGCTTCAAAAGATGTCTTTCCCGAGGAAGGGCCTTCCGAGATCATGCCGTCCGAGCCTTACTTTATCGGTTCCCACTCCGGCGCTTCCGGCGCATGGACCAGCGGCCCCGAAGATATCCAGACCGAAGAATCCAAGAAGGAGTATTTCTGGGGTTACAACCGTATGACCACGATAAAAGGTCTGTTTGCAGCCGGTGACGCGGTTGGTAATTCCAGCCACAAGTTCTCTTCAGGTTCTTTTACCGAAGGCCGGATTGCGGCAAAAGCGGCTATAAAGTACATTGTGGACAACCCTGAAATGCCTGAATTTGATTCTGCAGAGGTGGATAAGATCAAGGAAGCAATTGTGCTTCCGCTCAAGCATTATGAAGAGCATAAGAATTATACCACTATGGGCACGGCCACGAAAAAGTATCCTCAGCCTGTGGAAGAGGTCAATCCGAATTTCATTACTCCAAAAATGGTCATATTCCGTCTCAACAAGATCATGGATGAATATGTTGCGGGATGCGGTTCCCAGTATAACTGCAGCTCGATTACGCTGAATATCGCTCTGGATCTGCTGAAACTCCTCAAGGAGGATCTTTCCAAGCTTGCTGCTCGAAGTTACCATGAGCTGTTGCGGTGCTGGGAAAATATTCACCGGGTCCAGATTGCTGAAGCTCATACCCGGCATAAACTGTTCCGTGAGGAAACCAGATGGCCCGGGTATTACTACCGTACGGACTTCAGAAAGATGGATAATGAGAAATGGGGAAAGGTATTTGCAAACTCTGTTTATGATGCCGAAAAAGATGAATTCACAATGATCGCAAGACCTCTATACCATCTTGTGGAGATCACAAAAGTAGTTGGTATGGTGTAATAAGCCAATTGTTAGTCAACCTCAGGCGCCGCAACGCGGCGCTTGATTTTTCACAGATATTGTTCAAAAAACAGCCGCATGAGCTTACAACCTTGTGTGGCTGCTTTTTTTATATAACAGACTTCGTTAATCTTTGTTGATCTTTTCAGACAATATTCGATTGCAAGCAAGAATTGCTATTAGGTGTTAGCATTTAGCTGTTAGCTATGTAACTCAATAACTTGAGGATGGCGCCCCTCACCCTGCCCTCTCCCCCACGGGGGAGAGGGTTTGGGTGAGGGGGAATCAAAAAATGCCCGGCCTTATTGAGAAGTTACTTAGCTATTAGGTAATCAGTTGTTTTTAATAGATTATTTTATAATAAGCTAACAGCTAAATGCTAATAGCTGAGGGCTGAGTTCCATGTGAATAAAGGGCTTTGAGCCTATATAAAAATATATTTTAACGAGGTCTGATCTTTTAAAAGGTCTGGAAATAATGGCGCAAAAGCAAGGGAGCTACAATAAAAAATGGTATGATGAAGGTTATGAAAAAGGGCGCGTGTTTGCTTTAAACGAAGCTGACTACGATGAACTGGCCGCTGTATATCGAGCTAAGGGAATTCCAACAAACTGGGATATATATCGGGCTGAAATCTTAAATGCCTATTTAGGAAACAAGGGTTTTGATTTTAAGGCTTATGCAGCCGGTTTTGCCCGTGCGTGCACCGAAGTTTTTGAAAAAATATAGTCGCTATTGAAAGAGAGAAATAAATTTATGAGCGATTCCAATGAAATGCAATTTGATACCATGTCAGAAGAGGAGCTTAACCCTATTTTGGAGCTCCTTCAGGGAGGTAATCCGGATGTTATTGCTCTAAAGGCCGGAATTACCAGGGAACAGCTTTTCCGGATGCGTGATGATTTGTTAGCTCAAGCTGAGCAAAAGAGGGTTGAACTAACCGATATTCCGCTTAAAAAAATCGGCAGGAATGAGCCCTGTCCCTGCGGTTCCGGAAAAAAATACAAGCATTGCTGTTTAGAAAAACATGAGGCAGCAAGAAAGGTTAAAGATACGCAGCAAGAAGAAAATTTGCGAGCAAAGGAAAGAGAGCAAGAGCAACTTATCAGGCAGATCGAAAAGGCCTTTGGCCTGCTAAGCTCCCGGAAATATGCCGAAACGATCAGGTTTGCCTTGAATCTGATCAGCAATTACCCGGATGAAGACAGGCTTCATGATATCGTAGCAACCACTCATTTATATGCCGGTGAGTGCGAGGAGGCAATCGAGATTTGCAGGCGCAGGCTGGAAGTCGCCAGATCGGAAAAAGCTTATTTTATCGAACATGGCCGTTATCGGGATGCAGAAATAGATAAGCCGGCATTATCCTACTACTATCCTCCCCTGACCTGGCTGCAGAAATATTGGATCGCGCTGAAGGCAAAAGATTATACAGCCCTGTATCCAGAAACGGAAAACCCGAAAATTATCGCACTCGTAAAAAAGCTTCAAACTGCAGATGATCTGAATCAATTTTCAGAAAAGCATTCCAATGGCCTTGAACTGCGGAGGAATGCATTAAAGGAAACACTGGACAGGCTTAAGGCAATAGAACCTGAAATCATACCGTATCTTTTACCATTGTGCTGTAAATACTCTTGGGCAGGTATTTTTGCGACTGAAATTCTTTCTTCTTATAAAACAGACTTGGCAAACCGAGCCCTTATTGACATATCGATGTTCGGCTTTGCTTATGCATCCGGGGCCAGCCTTCATTATCTGGAGCAGTTGGGAGAAACAGTCATACCTTATATCGAGGAGGCCTTTTCCAGGGATAAAACATTTGATCCCATAAAAACCGGCATTGTATCGGTGCTTGGAAATATTCAAGTCACGGCCTCCTACGAACTGCTTTTACGCCTTCTTGAGCATAAAAGCTCTCATATCGTTAATTGGGCTGGAGATGCCCTGGGTAAATATAATAACGCCGAGGCCCTGCCTGCCATGATTGCCGCAAATGAAAGAATTGGGGGGGAGCAAATGATCGATGCGGCGATTCAGAAGTTAAAAGATCAACTTTGACCGGCAAGTTTGACTTTGAATGCTGAAAACTGGGACGATTTCCTGATGTAATTTTTAACCACTTTCAGGGTGTTTTCGTTGTCACAGACGATTTGATTACAGCGACAGTGTCTGTTACACTTATTACAGAAGTAATCTTCATCAAGGGAATTGCCACAGGCGCAATAAGGTTTCATAACCAGCGATTCATTTTCCAGGGTCGCCTCATATTGGTCGCGGGGAAGGTTATTCTTTTCTACAATTTTGGTCATGCTTTATCCTTTCTTTTATGATATGATATTTTTTATAATCTTTACATTTTATAAACTGTTTTCTGATAATTTCAAGTGCATTTTTTCTTAACTTTTGTTATATTAAAATAATCCGGTTATAATAATAGGCTATTTTTAAAGGGAGAAAGATAACAAGATGCCAGACAAGAAAGCGCGGCTGGGTCACAGGGTAAGGGTGTGGATCGATAAAGTCCTTCAGCATAAAGAGATGCCAGACAAGAAAGCGCCACTGTGTCCCCATTGCGGCCAAGAAATGAAAAAATGGAAAGTTCCTATTGCTTCTACCTGGGCCAATGAATTCTTTTACGTCTGTTTTAATGATGAGTGTCCCTATTTTGTTCAAGGCTGGGAACACATATGGGAACAACAGGCAACCAAGGCATCGTATCGCTGTCGTTTAGATCCTGATACAGGCAAATATGGGCCCGTACCGGTATGGTCTTATGACGCCCTGAAAAATGATATTATTGACTAAAAGGCTGGCCCTTAAGCCTGGATATGGCTGCCAAGCCGAATGGTTTTTTCTCCAAAAAGGGAGAATTTAAGCCATTTACAGGCAAACGCCATTAGTTCAGTTTCATCTGTTTTGATACATTTCCGAATACCTTGCGTGATGTCAAACTTATCCAGAAAAGTTGTTTCAAATACAAAGCGCCTGAAATCATCCAGGTCATAACAGGCCATATAATACATCTGCAACTGCTGTTCGCTGAGCGCCTTGATGGTTTTTGCCCGCCTGCCTGCCGTGATATCCATGAAAAAATCGTTCATGGTATTATATTCATCCATACTCTGATCCATGACCCACTCTTGAACCGTCCAATCCCGTTTTTCATTAAACCCGAGGCAGTGAGATTCTTTTATGATAAAGTAATATTCTCCTGTCGCATGTTTTTCGCTGATTTTCGAGGCAGCCCGTCCCACGGGGTAGAGGCGACAGGCGCCGGGCCGATCCTCATACACGCTGCAACCTTCCGGAGTCACAAAAGGACATTGCCGGGTTTTATCGTTATTCATCTTAAGCTTGACTACCGGAACTCCATAAGCTTGATCTACATAACTAAAGGTGTATTTCTTTAAGAATGCCTCTGATGAAAGCTTGAGCCTGTTTTTAAGCCGAAGCACATCATAAGGGGTGAGCACAAGATTAAGATTAGCGCAGCATTTTGTGAAGCATGGTAAGTCTTTATTGCAGGCAAACTTAAATTTCCCATCCTTTATGGGTTGCATCAATGCCTGATCTATCATTTGGTCTGCAACTCCTGCTTTTTGGCCTCCATGATATCCGGTTTTACCTTGAGCACATGCTGTCCGAGCAGGCCATATTCAAGCCATCTCATCGCAAATTTATACAGTTCCACATCATCATGTTTTATTTTTTCCAAAGTTTCCGGTTCCACCTCAAAGGTCTCCAAAAACTTGCTTTCAAAAATAAAACGCCTGAAACGATCCAGATCATAACAGGCCATGTAATACATTTCCTGGATTTTTTTATTGGTAATCTTTTTATCGCCTAAAAATGCATTCATCGTAATTTTTTTAAAAAGGCTTTCCATTTCCCTGTAAATGGAAATACCCTGCTCTTTCTTCCACTCTTTGACAGTCAACACCTTATCCTCGGAAAGACCAAGACAAAAAGGAACATCCATGACAGAATAATATTCTTTTCCCGATTTTTCTGTTATCTTGGTGCTTTCAGGCTGTAGTGGATATATACGGCAGGACCAGGGGCGGTCTTCGTAGATTTTACACCCCTCTGATGTAACAAAGGGACAGCTTTTATTTTCATCATCGAGCATTTTCAATACAACTACAGGCAACCCTGAATCTCCGATAAGGGTGACTGTATAGGCATGCAAAAAATCTTCTGATGACATTTTAAGTCCATTTTTCATACGCAGGATATCATAGGGCGTAAGAAATATAGTGATATCACGGCAACATCGGGTAAAGCATTCGAGGCCATGACGGCATTCAAA
>JAPVVG010000148.1 GCA_028571455.1 Desulfobacteraceae bacterium
CCTTCTTTGACAGCCTTACCGATTTCATGTCATCCGGCCCTGTTGTTGTTATGGTTCTTGAGGGTGAAAATGTAATTGAGAAATACCGTGAATTAATGGGAGCTACTGATTATAAGGAGGCCGCAGAGGGGACTATCCGGAAAGATTTTGCCACAGATATCGAGAAAAACGTTGTTCATGGTTCAGATTCGCCGGAATCGGCTGACTTTGAAATCGGATATTTTTTTAACAGCTTTGAAATAATTCGTTAAATGCCGCGCAGAATTAATCTTGATAATATTGCCATTATTCTTCATCAGCCGAGATATTCTGAAAATATAGGAGCAGCCGCTCGCGCTGTTCGAAATATGGGGATTGGACATCTTGTCGTTGTTGATCCCCAGAACTATGATGTTGACAGGGCGCTTAAATTAGCGACTCATGTTGCATCAGATGTTGTTGAACAAATTGAAATTTACGAAAATCTTAAAGAGGCGCTTTCTTATTACAATTATGTTGTTGGAACTACCGCTCGTTTGGGAGGACAGCGTCAGGTTGTAAACGCACCTTCAACCTTGGCTGAAAAGCTGGTTTCCATTTCCAGTGAAAACCGTATTGCCGTATTATTCGGCCCTGAAGACAGAGGGCTTACAAATGATGAGATAAAGTACTGCCAGGCCCTTGTCAATATTCCAACGGCTGAATTTTCTTCGCTGAATCTTGCACAGGCCGTGATGATAATGTGCTATGAAATTTTTATTGCGGGCAGCGAAGATAATATTCGATTTATACCCCGTCTCGCCAATCAGTATGAACTTGAAGGGATGTATGATCAACTTAAAGATATTCTTGTCAGAATAAACTATATCAACCCTGAAAATCCTGATTACTGGTTGGGCAAACTGCGCCATTTTTTAAACCGGATGCGGTTAAGGGCAAAAGAGGTAAGCATTATCCGGGGAATATGCAGGCAGATAGACTGGTATGGAAGAAAACGCCTGTAACAGTTCACAGGTTCAGAAGTTCAAGGGTTCAAGGTTAGAGAGCGACCCGCCCGCCTCGCAAGCGAGAGCATTGCGGGCAGGTGAAGATTGAACGTTTTTGAAGATATTACGGCTTGGCGTCCAGCACGCGAATTGACTTTCCTTGACATAACAGGTTGATTGGCATAAAAATGAACTCGTAAAAAGTCATACACTAAGTCATTGCGAGGAGTGCAACGACGAAGCAATCTAATAAATACAGACAGTTATCTTGCAGGAGATTGCTTCGCTTCGCTCGCAATGACAAGTCCTTTGACTTTTTACGAATGCATCAATCTTGGAAGGCTTGAAAAAGATGCTCAAAGCTCCTGTCAATATTATAGTTTTTTGCATTATGTTCCTTCTTATTATATGCCCCCGGGAGGCCAGAGGAGAGGAGGATAATATTACAAGGCAATTCGAATATGCGGAAAGTCTCTTCAAAGAGGGCGATTTTTATAGGGCTATAACCGAATACAAGAGATTTATCTTTTTCTTTCCAAAAGAAGAAAAAGCAGAAAAGTGTTACTTCATGATAGGTAAGAGCTATTTCAAGGCAAAAAAATGGGTGGAAGCTATTGATGCCCTGAAAGTGTTCACAGTTAGGTTTCCCCGCAGTTCCATGTTAAATGATGCCCTCTATCTCAAGGGGATGGCGGAAAAAAATCTCAGGAAATATGATGATGCCCTTTCAACTTTTGGGAGGATAATAAAAACGAGTTCCGGAGAATACAGGAATAAGGCGATCTATCAGAGAGCCCTTGTTCTCGTTGATATGGAAGACTGGAAAGGGGCAGGGGAGACCTTTTTGAAGATTCCTGAAAAAAGTATTTTATCTCCTGCAGCAAGAACTTTTTCATCAGGACTCGAAAATATTGACAATCTTCCAAGGAAATCTCCTGTCACAGCAGGTACTCTTGCCGCTATAATACCGGGTGCAGGACACTTATACACGGAAAGACCACGTGATGCCCTCGTAGCCTTTTTGTTAAATGGAGCCTTTATCTGGGCGGCAGTTGAGCTTTTTAACGATGAAAACTATGTAGCAGGCGGCGTTGTTACGTTTTTCGAACTTGGCTGGTACACAGGAAATATTTACAGCGCCGTGAGCAGCGCTCATAAATATAACAAAAGAGTAAAAGAAAAGTTTATCAAAAATCTCAGAGACAGATATTTTCTTTCCTATTATCATAACAATAAAACTTCATCCAATGGTTTAATGTTAAGCATGAGATTTTAGTAAGGGCTCGGAGGTCAGAGGTCAGAGGTCGGAGGTCGGAGGTCAGAGGTCAGAAGGCAGATGTCAGAGATCAGAAGATTAGAAGGCATAAACATGACTTAAATAAAAATATCGAACAAGGAATAATGAATTTCGAATGTCGAAGTAAAAAACTTCATAATTCGATATTCCTTTGAACCGTGAACCGTTGAACCCTGAACCTTGAACCCTGAAAGGCTATAACCTTTGAAAAGGTCTATTAATTCTTTCATAATCATGATGGTATTTATCAGTTTGAGTGCTGCCTGTTATGGGGGAGCTAACGATTCGTTTGGGCCATGGGAATTTAATAATTCAGTGCGGAAAGAACAAGTTGAAGTATCTTCTTTTTCCGGACATTTGTTGCAAGACCTTGAAATACTATGGGGATACATATCTTCGGTCGATGGCGATCGCTGTCCCATGCACCCTACATGCTCCGCATACAGCCTTCAGGCAATAAAAAAGCATGGTTTTCCCATTGGATTCATGATGACTGCGGACAGGCTCATCCACGAAGGCAGCGAAATGGACTATGCGCCGCTTGTCAGGGTGGGAGTTAGATACAAGTACTACGACCCGGTCAGTAATAATGATTTCTGGTGGAATGATTCCAAATTTAGGAATTTAGGAATTAAGGGATTGAGGGATTAAAAGTGACAACATCCTTCAATTCGGAATTCCTCAATTCCTCAATTCCTCAATTCGCAATTTCTCAAATCCTCGTTACCCTGAATACTTCTTCAACAGTGGTAATCCCTTCCAGAACTTTGCGCACACCGTCCTGGACCAGGGTGATCATTCCTAATTTGACCGCTTCCTTTCCTATTTGATTTGCATCCGATGTCTTTAAGATCAGCTTTTTCAGGTGATCATTAAGCACCATCATTTCAAAGATGGCTGTCCTTCCCCTGTAGCCGGTATCCATGCAGGCAGGACATCCCTTTTTTCTGTAAATTTTACGGCCTTTTGGTATGCCGTTGCCCATACCGATTTTTGTTAGTGATTTGTCATCCGGGATATAGGCCTCCCTGCATTCAGGGCAGAGGACCCTTACCAGCCTCTGGGCTATGATGGCTATAACAGAAGATGTTATCAGAAACGGTTCTATTCCCATATCTATGAGACGGGTGACGGCGCTGGCCGCATCGTTGGTGTGGAGGGTGGAGAATACAAGGTGCCCTGTCAGCGAGGACTGGATGGCAATTTCAGCGGTTTCCAGATCCCGGATTTCTCCAACCAGGATTACATCTGGGTCCTGCCTTACGATCGAGCGCAGTCCTTTGGCAAAGGTAAGATCAATTTTTGGATTTACCTGAATCTGTCCTATGCCTTCGATCTGATACTCTATGGGATCTTCTATAGTAATGATATTGATCTCCGGGTGGTTTATGGTGGAAATGGCCGCATAGAGAGTCGTTGTTTTGCCACTTCCCGTGGGGCCTGTTACCAGAACAATTCCGTATGGTGATCTGATAAGATCATCAAGGAGATGGAAATGTTCCCTGTCAATTCCCAGATCAATCAGTTTGAAGGTCGTATCTGTTTTATCAAGAAGCCTCAGGACAATCCGTTCACCAAAGGCGATAGGAATTACCGATACGCGAATATCAATGTTTCTGTCCCCGATTTTAATGTTGATTCTCCCGTCCTGGGGGAGTCTCTTTTCGGCAATATTGAGCTTTGCCATGATTTTTATACGTGAAGCAAGGGAAGACTGAATCCTTTTCGGCAGGTTCAGGGCATTGTACAGTACTCCGTCAATCCGGTATCTGACGGTGAGTGAATGCTGATAGGGTTCTATGTGGATGTCGCTGGCGCGGTCCTTTACAGCACGGGACAGTATGAGATTGACCAGCTTTATTAGCGGCGCATCACTGGTATCGTCTAACAGATCGGCTGTTTCCTCGATTTCGGAAATAATGCTGTCCGGAGATTCTTCGGCCATGTCTTGAACGAACTCCTCGGCAGAACCGCTGCTCTGATCGTATGAGAGATTTATGGCGGAAAGGATGGCCGAATTGGTGGAAAGGATGATTTTAGCATCTTCCCAGCCTAAAATGCGGCGAAGGTCATCAATGGGTGGAAAATCAGAAGGATCGTTTACCGCTATGAAGACGTCATCCGCGGTTTCCAGGGGCGCCAGCTTGTGTTTTTTCAGGTATTGAATCGGGATTTTCTTTGTAAAATCAGCCTTGATATCCTCTGCGGGAAGTTCGGGCCAGAAGGGGATATCTAATTGGACGCTCATCTCCCGGAGGAGATCTGTCTCGGTAGTATTGGTTAGTTTGGTCAAGCTTTTATCCTGGTTCAAGGTTTATCGGTTTACGGTTCAGGACTCCTTACTCTTTACTCCTTACTCTTTACGCTTTCTCTCGTAAGTTTTGATCACACCCTCTTCGACCTTGTTGATGTGTTCCTGTTTTTCATCATATATTTCTTTGGCCTCTGTGGGGTTTTCCACGATGCTGGGGGTGATGAATATGAAGAGATTCCGTTTTTCACGTGTTTCGCTTTTGTATTTAAACAGCCAGCCGAGGCCGGGGATATCCCCAAGGCAGGGGGTCTTATATATCGTATTTGTAATATCATCTCCTATGAGGCCGCCGATTACTATGGTGTTCTTGTCCTTTATCGTTACCGTTGTTTTGGTTGTGCGTTTCAGTGTCGTAGGCGTTTGCGCGCCTGTTACACCAGCTTCTTTTACCATTTTTGTGACTTCCTGGAATATATTAAGCCTGACAAAGCGTTCCTTGCTGATCTGGGGGGTAATTCTCAGGGTTACGCCCACATCCTTGTAATCATAATTGGCATACTCACTTCCAGTGGCGGTGCCTGCTTCTGTCCTGGTTAGATACGGAACATTTTCCCCGACATATATCTCCGCTTCTTCATTATCCAGTGTAAGTATTTGGGGTGTTGAAAGGATATGGACATCCTGGTCTTTCTGGTAGGCCTGAAGAATTGCGCCAAGGTTGGGGAAATATACGTTGCCTATCTGGATTGTGTCGCCGAACACGCCAAGGGAAAACCCGCTTGGATAAGAAATAGCTCCGGTTGCACTCGGAGTCGGAAGTATACCGGCGCCGGTAAATCCACCTCCATAAACCTTGCTGCCTCCGCTTTTGAGTTTTTCCCCTCCCACCCATTCAGCGCCGATTTTGAACACCTTATCCACGTTAACCTCCATAATAAGCGCTTCGATATAAACCATGGGGCGGGGTATGTCGAGCTGCTTGATCACGCCCTCAAGGACGTTGTAGTCATCTCTCTCCGCCGTGATGATGAGGCTGTTTGTGGCCTTGTCCGGCACGATGCTTATGTCTTTTGAGAGGAGTGGAGTTTTTCCTTTTTTGGTGTCTTTTGCGGCCTTTGATGGAATATTCATAAGGACTTTTGACAGATCTTCGGCATTGGCATTTTGCAGGCGGTAGATACGCAGTCTTTCTTCTCCTTTGGGGACATCCTTGTCTAAAAGTTTTATGAGTTGTCTTATGCGAGAGGTGTCATTTTCACTCGCCAGGGTTATTATGGTATTTGTGCGTTCGTCAGCCACAATCTTTATGGTGGACGCGATCGTGCCTTTTTTTTGCCTAACCGTCTTCTGGAATATCTGATTCAGCGATTTGGCAATATCCGGTGAAGAAGCGCGCTCCAGCGGTATGACGGAAATCTGCTCCTCTATTCCCTCGATGTCTAAGGCGCCTATGATTCTGAGGAGTCTTTTTATGTTGGAGAGCAGGTCGGTTACGATAAGCGTCCTCGTGGGGGGATAGGACAGGATAACGCTTGATTTGGATATCAGGGGCGCTAAAACCTTCTTCATCTCATTGGGGTTTGCGTAACTCAGAGAAATGATCTGCGTCACAACCTTGTCTTCGGGATCTATCGCCTCCATTTTCAGCAGTGTTTCAATATTTTTTGTCCTCGCGTCTTTTAAAGGGACTATCTTTATAATATCCCCGGCCGGAACAACGCCAAATCCATGCACTTCCAGTACCGATTCAAATACTTTGTAGGCCTCTTTGACTGAGATCTTTTTCGGGGAGATTATAGTAACCTTTCCCTTAACCCCTTTGTCGATCACGAAGTTGCTGCCTGTCAATTCGCTGATAAATTTGATGAATACCCTTATATCGACATCGTCAAAATCTATGGTCACGTATCTGGCTTCTTCTGCGGGTTGCTTTTCACCCATTGTGCTTACTGGCAGCAGAAACATGACGATGCATGCTGTCACAACAGCTAATAACAGATTTTTCTTCAATAATATTTTCATATTCAAATCCCTATTCAAAGATGTATTCCAGGTTCTGCGTTTCCCCTTTTCTTTTGATATTAAGGTTTATTGCAGAACCGGATTTCAGCCCGTTATACAGTTTCATCATTTCATCAGGGCTCTTAATGAGCTGGTTGTCAACGCCCTGTATGATATCCCCGTTTTGCATGCCCATTTTCTGAAAGATGCTCCCGGGCTTTATTCTGCTTACCATGAATCCATCCGGCTTTCCTGAAGAAAAGTGGGGTCTTATGCGAACCTGGGCTAACATTTCCCCCATGTTTTTAAACGCGTTGTCGATATCGGTTTTCTTTACCTTTATTATATTCTTTACACCTCTGCCCTCTGACCTCTGATCTCCGACCTCTGATCTCTGATCCCCTTCCTCCATCTTCAGTATTTCATCCCTGTCATCCACCCTCAGGACAACCATGCCCCTCATGATCCTGATGATGGTGGCGGCGGCGACTGCATCTCCCTCTCTGAAAAGTCCCTGCTTTTTTTTATTTTTTTCTTCGATAACGGCGAAGTCAAACCCTCCGGTTCCGGAAACGGTTCCAAGAAGGGCCAGACCCAGTTTTGTGGGTTCCAGCTCATCAACATTAATCTGTATTTTTTCACCTGCTTTGTCAATCGAACCGAACAGGTTTCTGCCTGAAATTATCCTGTAGGCATTAAGAGACGGTTTTCCCGCAACCTTGCGCCTGACAGTTTTTCCGGTGGATGTCTCTTCCGTCCGGAATCCGGCGAGTTTTGCCTCCACCGTCTTGTAAAAGATGTCCACACACAGGTAAGACAGGATTGTTATTGCCGCAAGTATAAATATTGCACGGTATCTGATCGTCATAATTTGTAACTATTCAGGTTGCTTAGTCTGAAGGCTGAAGGCTGTTAGTTTTTGTAACCTACAGCCTTCAGCCTAAATGCCTTCAGCCTATCTCTTCTTACATAAACCCCGGGATCGGTTTGGACACCGTTCCCTTCAAAGTAGTTGAAACCTTTCTGCCCAGCGCTGGAATTTTTAGATCGCCCTTTATGGCAAGCCTGCTTTGCATGATATCTTTATCAAGAAATATGTTTCCAGTAAAGGACCCGCTGAGCTGTTTTCCCGTTATGTCCAATCCGGTTATTTTAAGGGCGCGGTTTTTGAGGGTCATATCCACCTCTATTTTATCAAAGTCCAGCTCTTTGAGGCCGAATATGTCTCCCAAAAGCTGTATGTTTCCGTCAAGAAGTGTGAATCTGGCGCTGCCTGTGCCAAGGCTTCCATTATACGACAAGGTTCCCCCGAGTTTGCCATCCATTTGACGGCCAGATATTGCCTTGATATAAGCACATTTCCCGATATTGATCTTATCCAGCCCGGCATTTATCCTGACGGGTCCTTTGTATGAAAAGCGGTTTGTGAAACCGATATCCGCTTTTATATGCCCTTCGTATGCATTTGCACTCAAAAGCAGCGCCAGCCTGCCGGAAAGGAGGTTTAAAAGGGCAGGCCGCACTTTTGCAACATCGGCTTTGAGAGTTGAACCCGGTTTGTTTTTAAAACCGACGGAAAGGCTGTGAAGCCTTATCCCCGGAGGAAAATAGGGCCTTACAGAATCAAACGAGAGGACGACGTTCGGGTTGCGGCCCGCGACAATCGATCTGATATACCTTCCGGCGCTGTCTGAAGGAAAGCGCAAATACAGGAAAACAGCCGTAATCAGCATGCCGTATATCGTATATGCAATCCATTTTTTTGTTTTCATGTTTGTAACGGTTCAGAGTTCAAAGGTTCAAAGGTTCATGGTTCAAAGTTCACAGTTCTTAAATGCGAATATCGAATATCGAACAAGGAATGTCGAATTATGAAGTTTTTTACTTCGACGTTCTGCGGTTCAAAATTCAACATTCAAATCTCAAAATTGACTCCCGATTCCTGACTTCTGACTTCTGACTTCTGACCTCTATCCTCAGTTTCTTTTGTTTTTCATTCGACGTTCGATGTTGGACGTTCATCTTTTAATTCATCAATCCTCACTCTTATATGTCACCAGATGGATCAGCGCTGTCAGGTATTCCGGATTTCCCTTGCTCTGTTTTACGGAAATTCTCTTGATCCTGACCAGATTTTCAGGCGACTCTACGAGATGCAGATACTCGACGAGCTGTTTAAGTGTGATGTTTTCCAGATTCATCTCCACAGACGATTCACTGTAAGGGCCTTTGTCCGTTGAGGTGGAGGGTTTCATATATTTTATGTTCGGTTTTACATTGCTTTGGCCTGCCTGTTTTTCCAGAAAGGAAAACAGGGTAAAATTTCCGTCTCTGAGGGCAAGCGCCTTTTTGATGTCCACGGAATCCTCTTTCAGCGCCCCGTATTCCGAACTGAGAGAGACAAGCTCTTTCAGGGTCTTTTCCTTTGCCTGAATAGAACGTTTGGTCTTCTCCTTTGCCGCTAAAAAAGGAGACAGGACAAACTGGAAGATGATAAAAAGGGCAACCAGGGCAACGCCCGCAGATACGTAATATCTTTCCTGCCTTGTCAGTTTAAACTTAAATTTTGTCCAAAAATC
Source organism: Desulfobacteraceae bacterium (assembly GCA_028571455.1). Lineage (GTDB taxonomy): Bacteria > Desulfobacterota > Desulfobacteria > Desulfobacterales > ETH-SRB1 > Desulfaltia. Next base: position 9,097 of record JAPVVG010000148.1, read on the forward strand.
CAAAACTATCCCCTAATCCTGTCTCAAAATGGCTCACGCAAAGCCGCAAAAATTTTAAACCTCTAACTTTTTTCTCATTCAACATTAGATGTTCATTTTTTTCCAGTCTTTTGCCTTTTCTTTCCATTCAACATTTCCGCCAGAGCCCTTTGGCGGATTGGACGTTCAATCTGGCTTCGCAAACGCTACGCCAAGACACGTGTTCGATGTTCATCTTTTCTCTTCTAATCCTCTAATCCTCTAATCCTCTGATCCACCCTAACAGCCTCCAGCCTATCCACCTGAGTAGTTAAAGCTCTATCCTTAAATCAACCCCGACCCTGGTTCCCTTTTTGATGAGTGTGGCCGAGCTTATCGTAACATTTTTAAAATAGTTCGATTTGCCGAGACTGTTTTTTATGTTATCAACGCTGTTGAAATTGTCGGTTTCACCCTTAATCTTCACCGCAGCGCCGTCAAACGTGAAACTCGTGATGAGAAAGTCTGTGGATTCCGGAACAAGCCGGGAAATATCCTTTATTATATCCAGCGTCCTTATCCCGGACCCGGCGCCATTCAGCCCCGAGGAAGAATTTCGGGCCTCTGCAATCCTGACCTTCAACTGCTGTATTGGATCAACTATCCTTGTGACTTCAGGGCAGGTCTTTTTAAAGACATCTGTTATTTCGTGTTTTAGTTTGTTCAGGTGTGCCCTGTCATAATGGTAGTCTATGTACAGATCGATTCCAAATGCACAGAGTATTATGGAAACAATTGCCGCGGCCCACCTGAAATCCTTCCGGAATTTTTCATATTTTCTTTTTGGCCCGAATTCTCCACGGGCAAAGTTAAATCCAGCGTTCTTCTTTGTTTCTCTAATTGCGAGGGCAAGGGCCTGGTTCATCAGCATGGGATTCCAGTCTTTTCCGGCCTCTTTTTCCATCACGATATTGTCTGCTGCTGAGATATCAACCATTTCTATTGGAAGAGAAAAAAAGGTTTCCATCTTTTTTTGAAGTGGAGGGTAGAGCGCCCCTCCTCCGGTAAGAAAGAACTTTGCGGGATCTTCTTTGAGATGACCTTTTAAGCTGAGGGATTGCAGCGTGTTTTTGACTTCGGAAAAGAACCTCCCGCACATTGCCGAAATTTCTTCTCCGGCTTCACCTGTATCGCCAGTCCTCTTTTTCTTTTCAGCCTTCGAAAACTCAATTTTAAGCGCCTTTGCAATGGCTTTTGTGATCTTTTCTCCTCCAAAAGGGAATCGTCTGATGTGAAGGATTCCGCTTTTGTCGAAAATCACGCCCGTGGTATCTCTGTCGCCGATATCCAAAAGAAGCCCGCACCCCGTGTCAGTATAGCTGGTCAGAAGCCTTGAGACCACGGGAACGGCATCTATGTCCATTATTGATGCTTCTACATTGCATTTCTTGAGATATTTGATTAGATCGCCTGCGGCAGATTTGGCAACCGCGGCCGAGAATATATCTGTCTGGTCCGTCTGATCTGTAATAACGTAATCTATCAGGACATCGTCTGCGGGGCAGGGGATGAGCGGTTCAAGTTCGTATGCAATGGTCTGGCTAATTTTCCTTTTATCTTTAAAGGGAAGCCTTATATTGCGGAAGAAAAAGTCCTTTGCGGGAAGCGCGGTTATGCATATACTGTCTGTGAATATGCCGCTTTCGAACAGTTTTTTCAGGGCCTCTTCCGTGCCGCCTTCCTTATCAATATTCACCAGATCTATACGGGTAACCTCATACCCCCTGAGGCCGGCCATGACCTGGACTGCCTTTATGCTGTCTCTTCCAATATCAAGACCAAGAATCTTTTCCGGCATCAGTCCACCTTCCAGGAGAGTATTTTTATTGCTTTGCCGTTGCTGTGCCTTTCGATTACTCCGCTTACCCTTTTGCTGATATCATTTAGATAACCTGTGGATGTGATCCTGAATATGTCGCTTTTTGTGATTATCAATGATGGGGTTATGCTAATGCTGTCCATTCCCTGTACCTTCTTGTACCATAACGAATCGGAGAGGTTGTTTTCTTCATCTCTTCGGAACTCATCCATATCAGAGACCATTTCATCGGTGATTCCATCCGAAAGCGCCTTTAATATCAAATTCGGAGCCGTATTGATGTTTATCTCCCCCTTGCCGTGCAGTGTGAGATACTTTGCGATGCCGGGTGTGTCGTCTGTTCCGTAATACAAATTTTTAGTAATTTCCTTTATCATTAAAAGTTCTTCAATGCAATCCAGGTGCCCGTTTTTGCATGCGTATGGATCTTCCAGTCCCCTGTAGTACATGTTTTCAGCGCCAAACCCGGTTACCTCGCTATCTTCATCAATCCAGTCTTTGACTGCATCCACAATGTCGCGGACCTGCTGCTCATCGAGGTCGAATTCCGGCAGAGCTAAAAACCTTTTCAGGAGTTCCTTGATGCCGTCGTTGTATTGTTGATTCTCTTTTATAAGACTATTAATTGGAATCTTACCGGATTCATCTTCAATGTTCAACCGGAAATATTCACCATCAAAAAGGGTTCCTGACCCGGCGGAAACCGATTCCAGATTTGCCCAGTCCTCGTTCAGGGAATCCAGGTCTCTGATGTCTTCGATTAGAAGCGCTTCCCCCATGTAAAACCCGGACTTGGCAGCGCAGGCGGCCCTGATGCCGTCGCCAAGGTTAGCGGCCTCGTATATCTCAGACCTTGAGGAAATATTCAACTGGAGCGTGACAGCGATAATAATGCTGATCATCAGAATTACCAGCACTAACGCCACACCCCTGTCATTTAGAAGGATTCTTTTCATTTGTTCGCTGCGGCTGGCAAAAACACCTTTGTCATAAACCTGTAGGGCCTGTCTCTGTCATCGGGATTTATAAAATCCATCTGTATAGATACGACGGATGGGACCTTGTCATTCTGGGTCTTTGAATCAGATTCAGAATCCCAGGAATCGTACTCCTCTCCGCTGTCGTCATAAAACTTATATATCAGGGATTGCAGTCCTTCGCAGAGGATGTATCCTCCCTCCCTCGAGACCTCCTCCTCTGCCTCTTCTGTTTTGTCCCGGTACAGCTCATCCCTCCGTTTCAGGATGCAGCCATCTTTCTCATCGTTCTCCACAACGAAGTAGCTTATAACGGCAATGCCTGAAGACCTTTCGTCATAGAAGTTCAGATGCGCGGACGAGAGGAACGACAGTTCCATGAAATCCTCCTTTTCAATCTCTCCGGAGGCAAATCTGAAGGACCCCTTACGACTGCAGACAGACTCCATGTCTTTCGACATCCTGTTCATCGCTGTCCGTGCCATGCTGTAAATATTATCTCCGCGCCGGGTGTCTTTCATTAGTCTGAAAGTTCCGGTATATGCGGCATATACCGTTGTCAGGACCGTCGCTAATATAAATATGGCGATAAGTATCTCAATCAGCGTAAAGCCGTTTCTTTTTAACCTAAGTTGAGCGATTTTTTGCGAAGAAATGTGCCGAGATCTTGATGCAGCAAGGTTTGCGAAAAGCGCAGGCATACCAATGGATATGTCGAGACTTTTCGCAAGTCCTTGATGCGCAAGAGATTGGTGCAGATCGAGTAAAAAATCGCTCAATTTAGGTTTAAATATTCGCATAGATTAACTATTCAGGTTAGTTTAGGCTGTAGGCTGTTAGGCTGTAGGCTGTTAGTTTTAGGCTAATAGCCTACAGCCTATCTACCTACAGACTATCTACGCATTGATCGAAGCAGAGCACCCAAAACTTTCTCGGTCTCCACAATTTTTGATTCGCAGACAAAAATGTCATGTTCATCAGAATACCCCAAACGCTTTGACAGACCAAACTGGTAATGCAACTCCCTTAAGGAACCGAACGCGATTTCAAGAAAGCGGAGATACTCGGCCTGACTCTCACGTGCGCACCCTTCAACTATGTTTGATGGAACTGAAACCGCCGCTCTTCTCATTTGGGAAGTCAACCCATATATTTCCTCTTTGGGGAATTTCCTGGTTGCCTGATAGATCAAAAACGCCACTTCATCAGATAGCTCGAACGCTCTGAGCTTAGTATGATCACGCATGATTTTCTCCTTCAGCCTAACAGCCTAACAGCCTTCAGCCTATCTATAAAGCACAAGCCTGAACGAGTTATTCGATGTCATTCTCTCATTTACAACCTTCACTTCAATCTTTTTCAGGACCTCGATTTCTGTTTCCGTCACATCCACCTGCCATGAATAACCGGGAAAATCATCGCCAAAATCCCCGCTGTCAGAGGTGACATTTTCCGGATTCGTCGCCTCGACCTCCACCATCTTGCTCTGGGCTAAAAAAGACGCTGTGGTTTCAAACCTTGCCCTGCCTGCCATGGATATGCTCTGAGACTGGGATTGAAAAACCACAACGAGCGTTATGGCAAGGATAGACATGGCTATCATGACCTCAAGAAGTGTAAAGCCGTTTTTCTTTGATATTTGCATGGTTTGTAACACCCTGAACCTCCCATTCCACCCATAAAAATTTCTACCACAGAATAAGCGGCTTTTTCAACAGAGGATTTGCACTACTGTCTGCAAATGTGCTATTTTATTATTTTAGGGTAGGGGAGGTTTCAACCTCCCACGTGATGTTGACCACAAAGATCGATCAGGATAATGAATTAAGGGAAAAGATCAGGGAGAAGGACAGAAAGACCTTCCAGAAGATGGCGGAAAGTGACTCTGGGGAAAATTGCTGAAATGGCTTGATAAAGGGATTGCCCAGTGGGTAAGCAGCGGCTTTGCGGAAATAATCTAAAAACCTATATCAATATATTTATCGTAGGTTCTGACAGAACTCAGGAAAGGCTCAAAGACCAGGGTAAAGCGCTGGTCCTTCTGCGCAAGGTGAACAACAGCGGGCTGCATATAATCCTTTCTGGAAAACATAATAATAGCTTCGCCGTCTGTGACTTTTTCTTTGTCGAATCGGCAAACATCCAGGATTTTCACCTCTTCCGGGAGCCTGAACGCGCGTTTTTTCATCTCGTCCCTTGCTTCCGGTGTCATATCTGCGCTGTGCGTCCAGATAAGATTGTTTCCAAGATCCAGGTGGAGGATATAATCAACCTGATTGCGGACCGCATCGCTTCGCAGCTCCCTTGCCGTGCCGGCCAGATGGTTTACAGTTGTTTTCAGCCCATCGCTGAGCATTGTATCACGCACCTTCGGAACAGCGATGAGGAGCATCAGTCCGATGAGAAATACGACCACGCTGAGTTCAATCAGGGTAAAGCCTTTGTTAGATTCAGGTTGTTTAGGCTGAAGGCTGAAGGCTGAAGGCTGTAATATATCAATTTTTGAGTTTTGTATGATCACGTACGATTTTCTCCTGCGGCACTGCCCGGCAGGTTGTTTTAGGCTGAAGGCTGTGGGCATTTAGGTGTGTTAGGCTGTAAACTAACAGCCTTCAGCCTATAGCCTAAACAACCTGAACAGTTACTAATCCCAGCTTGTTATATCCCTGTTTTTTTCTTCTCCGCCCTGTTCGCCATCGGCGCCGTAGGAGATAATGTCGTAGTCGCCGTACGTTCCGGGACAGAGATAAACGTAGTCATTGCCCCAAGGGTCTGTCGGTACTTTCCCCTTTTCCAGATACCCGCCCTCTCTCCATTTTACGGGGAGGTTTCCCACGGCCGGCGGCTCGACCAGCGCCTGCATGCCCTGCTCGGTGGAGGGGTAACTTCCATTGTCCAGTTTGTACAGCTTCAGGGCTGTTTCCAGGCTTTCGATTTGTATCCTGGCTTTTGCCTGCCTTGCCTCTTCAGGCCGGCTCATTATTCTTGGAACAATCAATCCCGCAAGAATACCGAGGATAACAATCACCACCATAAGTTCAATCAGGGTAAAGCCATGATTGTTGAGATTTTTTTTCATGTTTATCTCCTGTTGTTTTTTCACTTTTTTACGAAACCATTAAAAGTTTAGTTTAGTAGGTTGGGTTGAGCCAGATTTGCTTTTGTTGGGTTTCGAAACTCAACCCAACCTACAAAATTTGTGTTAAGTGCTAAGCGTTAAGTGCTAAAGATTTAACAGTTCACAGTTCACAGTTCATTGCCACAGACCCACACAGAAAAACACGGACGAAATAATATTTGGTTTTTTTTGCGAAGCAATGATTTTTTCTCCTGCGCCTTTGCGGCTTTGTGTGAGATCCTGTTTTTTTCAGATTGCAGAGCGAAGCGACATCATCATTCAACATTCAATGTTCGATGTTCGACATTCAATGTTCGATGTTCATTCTAATCTTCTAATCCTCTGACCTCCGACCTCTGACCTCCGACCTCTGACTTCTGACCTCCGACCTCTATCTTATTAACTGGTTCATCTCGAAGATCGGCAGGAGTATTGAGATAACAATAAAACCGACCAGCAGACCCATAGTCAAAATCATAACAGGTTCCAGCATGGATGTCATCATTGTTATATTTGACTCCACTTCGGTTTCAAGGCTGTCTGAAACCTTGTAGAGCATTTTCTCCAGTGTTCCGCTCTGTTCGCCTGCCGATATCATCTGGGTGATAATGGGAGGGAAGAGCCTGCTCCTCGAAAGCGTTGCCGACAGATTCTGGCCTTCTTCAACATCTCTGGACGCCTCGGCAATGGAGTCTGCAATCAGCCTGTTATTGACGATATTTTTGACTATGGAAAGGGCTGTGAGCATCGGGACGCCGCTCTCCAGGAGTGTGCCGAGAGTACGGCTGAAGCGCGCCACAGCCATTTTGTGGGTCAATGAGCCGAAAAGTGGCATCTTCAGCTTGATTTTGCTCCAGAGATATTGTCCCCTGAGGGTCTTTGTAAACATGTATCTCAACCCGATGAAGCTTCCAATGATAATAAGGACAATTACCGGCCAGAAAGATTTTAAGAAGCCGCTTATGGAAATAAGAAGGATTGTTATTCCAGGAAGGGTTTGATGCATTTCGCTGAATATGCCGGTAATTTTTGGAACTATAAAGGTTGTCAGAAAGAAAAGCACGATACTGCCTATAAGAAACATGAACATGGGATAGGCGAGAGCCGCCTTTATCTTTCCCCGAAGCGCCTGCTGGCTTTCATTGAAATCAGCCAGTCTTTCCAGCACAATATCAAGGGTTCCGGAGGCTTCACCTGCCCTGACCATATTTATGTAAAAGGTTGAGAAGATCCCGGGATAATGCGAGATGCTCCAGGCAAAGCTGTTGCCCTCATTTACATCCTCCTTTATCTGGGCCAGTGTTTTTTTCAGCTTGGGGTTTGTTGTCTGGGAAATGAGCGCGGTCAGTGAAGGAACCAGAGGGAGGCTTGCGCCTAACAAAGTGGCAAGCTGTCTTGTCATGACGGAAACCTCCTGCAGGCCGACCCTGTTAAAAAGATCGCTGATCGACCTGCCGGTCGGTACTTTGTTTTTTTCTTCTACCGACGTTTCCTTCAGGTCAACGGGGAAGATATTGGTTTCCCTCAGCCTTTGTCTTGCCGCAAAGACACTCTCGGCATCGATAATGCCTTTAAGGTTCTTTCCCCTGACATCAAGGGCTCTGTATTCATAAACGGGCATGGTTTATAATAAATGACATGATGAATAATATCAAGAATTTTTGGGCGCAAACGTTTCACTGATATATATCCGATTTTTGGATTCCACAAGTTTTCCAACTTTCCTTGACATAACAGGTTAATTGGCATAAAAACGAACTCTTTTTTAACCCTGAACCGTTAAAGAGATGAACGTCCAACATCGAACGTCAAACATCGAACGTCAAACATCGAATTTTGAATAATGATGTTGTTTCGCTCTTCAATATGGGAAAACAGCAACTTCTGAACCTTGAACCTTTGAACCGTGAACCTTTGAACTATGAGCAGAAAATTCCACATATTAAATGTTGTGTTAGCTGTTATCGCAGTGGCCGCTGTATGCATGTTTGTTTGGGCTATGCCTGAAAAATCGCATAGTTCTGATCAATCGGTTGTCCACCTTTATTTTGCGGATAGAGAAAACAGGTTTTTAATAGCGGAAGATAGAGATGTTTTGCATTCTGATGAACCTGCAGAGTTAGGCAGAATAATAATCAAAGAGCTGATAGCTGGCCCACGGGAAGGGCTTATGCAAACAATCCCCGCAGGCACTAACCTGAGGGCATTTTATATTACACAGGATGGGACAGCTTACGTAGATTTAACGAAAGAGATTACAGAGGAGCATCCAGGCGGAGTTAAATCGGAAATTTTAACAATATATTCACTAATAAATACTTTAATATTAAATATACCTGAAATTAATGCCGTAAAAATACTTATCAATGGTGACGAATCACTGACTCTATCCGGTCATATTGATTTGCGCTTTCCCTTTAAAGCCAATATGCTTTTAATAAGATGAAAAAAAACAGCAGAATTCAGAGCATACGAAATATCGGTATAATAGCGCATATTGACGCGGGCAAGACAACTGTTACTGAGCGTGTGCTTTACTATACCGGCAGGTCCCATAAGATCGGCGAGGTTCATGATGGCGAGGCTGTGATGGACTGGATGCCGGACGAGCAGGAACGGGGCATTACAATAACATCTGCTGTTACAACATGCGCCTGGAAGGGTTGTGAAATCCAAATCATAGATACTCCCGGGCATGTTGATTTTACAATAGAGGTGGAACGCTCGTTGAGGGTGCTTGATGGCGCTGTCGGCGTTTTTTGCGCTGTCGGAGGTGTCGAACCCCAGTCCGAAACAGTATGGCGTCAGGCCGACAAATACCATGTCCCCAAGATTGCCTTTATTAATAAACTCGATAGAGTCGGCGCCGATTTCTTTGATACAGTTAAAATGATGAAAGAGAAACTTGGCGCCAATCCTCTTATCCTGCAACTGCCGGTAGGTTTGGAAGAGAATTTTGCCGGTGTCATAGATCTTATTAATATGAAACAGATAGTCTGGGATGATGAGACACTGGGAGCAACCTTCTCAATGGAAGAGATATCCGGCGACCTTCTTGATACAGCCATAAAATATCGTGAAAAACTTGTTGAAGCAGTAGCCGAAGTAGATGATGAAATTATGCAGGCATATCTATCTGAATCCCCTGTTGCCACGGAAAAGCTCCTTGATGCCATACGAAAGGCAACTATTGACCTGAAGCTGGTTCCGGTCTTATGCGGGAGCGCCCTGAAAAATAAAGGAATTCAGCCCTTACTTGATGCTATTGACCGGTTTCTTCCGAGTCCGGCCGATATTCCTCCAATTAAAGGCATGCATCCTGAAACAGGGGAAACTATTGAATGCTTGCCCGTAGTTAGCGCACCGCTTGCCGCCCTAATATTCAAGGTGTCCATAATAGAAGGAAGGAAACTCTCCTTTGTCAGGGTTTACAGCGGAAAGATAAATGCCAAAGAAGAGGTGTACAACCCTTTCCGCAGAATCAATGAAAAACTTACCCGTGTATTAAGGATGCATGCAAACAAGAGGGAAAGGATCGATGTTGCCGGGCCAGGGAGCATTGCCGGAATTATTGGATTAAAGAAATCTTCCACCGGCGAAACCTTATGCTCAAGCGATTATCCGGTTTTGTTAGAGAAGATAGAGTTCTACGAGCCGGTTATTTCCATTGCAGTAGAGCCAAAGACCCATGCTGATCAGGAAAAGTTCGACGAGGTTCTTGAGAAATTTATTGCCGAAGATCCAACATTGAAGATTAAAAAAGATGAAGATACCGGGCAGACAATTCTATCGGGCATGGGCGAGCTTCATCTTGACGTTATAATAAGCCGTATGCGGCGTGAATTCAAAACAAACGTAAATGTTGGAAAACCCCAGGTGGTATATAGAGAAACCATTGGGACCGAGGCTGAAGCATCCGCTGTATTTGATAATGAGATCATCGGCCAGCGCCATTTTGGCAAAGTCATTATAAAACTACGTCCTCTGCATAGAGGAACCGGTAACAGATTCGTATCAGAGGTTGCCCTTGATACAATACCGGAACTTTTTATTCCTGCCATAAAAAAAGGGGTAATGGAATCTTTTGAAAGCGGAGCATTGATGGGTTATCCGGTTGTCGATGTTGAAGCTGTGCTTACAGGAGGATTATACAAGGAATCGTTCAGCACGGAGCTGGCATATACAGTCAGCGCATCCATGGCATGCAAAAATGCGCTCGCAAAGGCTATGCCTTTCCTCCTTGATCCAATTATGTCTGTCGAGGTATTTGTTCCAGAATCATGCATGGGAGATGTAATAGGCAACCTTAATTCCCGCAACGGTAAAATTGAATCTATTGAGCAGAAAATAGGCATACACGCGATAAAAGCAACTGTCCCACTTGCAAACATGTTTGGTTATTCAACTGCATTAAGATCTGCCACACAGGGAAGGGGGACATTTACGATGCGGTTTTCGCATTTTGATAAAAGCTAAGATACTAAAAATCTTCGTAGCCCCGCCGTGGCGGGGCTTGAAACTTGAAATTGGAAAGTAGAAATTGGGGAGAGATTAAAATAGAAATTGGAAATTAGAAATTGGGAAGAACGGTACAAAAGCATGAAGGCCAAATTTCCAATTTCTATTTTCTAATTTCAACGTTCCGTGAACGCTTACAAATCTTCTTTACGCATTTCCGCTTCATTTTTTCTGATTTCTTTCAATAGCTCTTCTATTTTGCTTCTTTTGCCGGGATCGATTATTGTCTTTAAAGCCCTGTTTAAGTGAAACAGTGCATTTTTATAATCTTGTTTGTTTTGATAATAGATCCCTAAAAAATAATGGGCATCTTCAAACTTTCCCAATTTGCCGTAAACATTGCCTAAGAAATATAATGCCAGAGTATAATCAGGATTTTTTGCGATTAGCTTCTCAAATGTGAATACAGCCTCTTTAAGCTTTCCAAGCTCTATTTGAGTACGTCCAATAAAAAAAAGGGTTTCCGGATCGTCCGGCGCTATACCGGCTGCCCCTTTAAGAGAATTTAGAGCTTCCGGATACAGGCCGTCTAAGAAATAGATTCTGCCTAAATCTCTTAAGATATTCGGATCAAATGCCTTTTTTTCTAATGCTGTTTTAAGATGAGCCACCGCATCTTTTCGGTTGCCTGTTCTTGCGAGGATCAGAGCGTATCCGTAATGCGCCATAGGACTTTCGGGATGTTTGTCTATAGATATTTGGAATTTCCTTAAAGCCGTGCGTTCATCTCCATACATAGCAATTAGTTTTGTATGGGCTATTTCAAAATCATAACGGGCTTTAGCTGATGTCCGGATTTTTGGTTTTGTATTGTTTTCAAGCCAGGTTCCAATATAGGCAATCCGATCCTCAACTGCCGGATGCGTGGTAAGATAGGTGGGAATCTGATCAGAACTAAACCACTGTCTGCTCCGGATCTTTTTTAAAACCGACAACAGACCAAAGCCGCTGTATCCGGCCTTTGTGAGGTGCTTGAGCCCTAACTGGTCTGCCTGCATTTCATCTTCGCGGCTGTAAGCAAGCGCAATAGATTGACCGGCTGCCATTGAACCGATGGTTACTGCGCCTGCCCCCACTGCTGCGCCACCGGTTCCAAGAAATATTCCTGCTGCAATGCCGGCAAGCGTAGCCAAACCAATTTTTTTTGATCTTTCTATTTTCTGGGAAATATGCCGGCATACCACATGAGCGATTTCATGGCCGAGAATACCGGCTAACTCTTCTTCTGTATCCATTGCTTCGAATAAACCGCTGTTAATAAAAATGTGGCCTGCAGGACTGGCAAAGGCATTATAACCATCATCCTTTATTATATAAAAGTGATAGGTAAATGGCTGTGGAGGAAGCGCGGAGATAATCCTTTTGCCTACATTATTCAGATAGTTGACAATGAGTGGATCTTCTATAAGTTCAACATCTTTTAAGACATATTCCATGAATTCACGTGATAGTTCCTCTTCCTGCTTGACTGTGATGCTGAAAGCCTGGTTTGGAATAAGCATGCCGGCAATCAATATTATAATCACAATGTATTTTTTTGTAATAAGTTTCATGGCCTGATTTTGATGGTTAGACTTTTTACGAAACTGTTATCCCTATATTCTTTGCAAATATCAAGTTTTATGTTATTCATTTATTATGGCACATATTATATGTATAGCCAACCAGAAAGGCGGCGTAGGCAAAACTACCACGGCAATCAATCTGTCGGCAGCCCTCGCTGTTTCGGAAAAGAGGACCCTTCTCGTTGATTGTGATCCCCAGGGCAATGCTA
>JAPVVG010000149.1 GCA_028571455.1 Desulfobacteraceae bacterium
TGACGATCCACATCCTGGTGGGAATAAAGGATTTCTTCTTCCACCGTGCGGGTGTCCACCAGACTTTTGATGTAGGTTTGCTCGAAAACACCCCGGGTTGTGTTCGGATTGTAAACGATTTTTCCAGACTGCGGCGCGAGACGACCTGCCAAAAGCTTGAGCAAAGTGGTTTTGCCTTTGCCGTTTTTGCCCACCACGCAGACCCGTTCACCGGCGGTAACGGTAAAATCCAGATTTTGGATCAGCGGCTTTTTCGTATCATAGGAAAATGTCAGGTTTTGCACGCTCATCACATGCTTTCCGGAAAACGGTTTGGCTCGAAATGAAAAACCAAGAGTTTTGATGGTCTCCAGCTTTTCCCGTTTTTCCGTTTTGGCCAGAGTCTTGATACGGGACTGAACGAGGTTTGCCAGCCTGGCTTTAGCCCTGAACCGGTTGATGAACAGCTCGATTTCCTTTCGGTGTTTTTCATCGTTGATCCGGGTTTTTTCGTAGATTTCTTCATCCAGGGCAATCTGCGAATAGTACTTTTCAGTATTTCCGGCGATTTTGCGAATTTTTCTGCGATGAATACCCATGGTGTGGGTCACGATGCTGTCCATAAAGCTGCGGTCATGGGTGATAAGCATAAGTTCGCGGGGCCAGCCGGACAGAAAACGGGTAATCCATCGGATTGAGGTTATATCCAGGTAATTGGTGGGTTCATCCAGGAGCAGCAGGTCCGGCTCGGCAACCAAAACCTTGGCCAGGTTCAGCCGTACCTGGAAACCACCGGAGAATTCTTCGGGATGCCGCTGCATGTCGGATGCAGTAAATCCCAGTCCAAACAGGATTTTTTCAACCTTCCAGTGATGATCCTGTTCGGCCTCGGAAAGTCCTGTCATGCCTTCGGCCAGAACCGTATCCCTGGTAAATTCAACCTGCTGGCGGACACAACCGATACAATAGTTCTTAGGCGTGGTGATCACTCCGGAATCCGGGTGCGCCTCTCCGGTGATGAGCCTAAACAGGGTGGTTTTACCATGTCCGTTTCGCCCGACAACGCCAACCCGTTCCCGGGAGTTTATCCTGAAACTTACGCTGTCAAACAGAACGTGGTCGCCGTAGCTTTTGGATAGATTTTCAATGCTGATCATGTTTATTAGGTGCTAAGAGCTTGATAAAACAGATAATTATTTTAACATAGCGCCTGTTCCTTAACCCTTTGAACTCTTGAACCCTCGAATCCTTCTAATCTTAAAATAATAACAGGAGGTGTGCTCTGAGTAAAGCGAAAATGAGATACTTGCTTATCAACCTTGATTAGGATATTAACAATCAAAATATTATTCTCTTAACACCTAACACGTTTCGTAAAAATATATATAATGACGGAAATTAATTATAAGGAATTTAAGGATTATCTTAAAAAGTCCGATAAGGGCGGGTTTGCTCCTGTGTATCTGATTTTCGGAGAGGAACTGCTTTATAAAACCGTTTTTGAAGAGTTGCTTGACGAATTGGTTCCTGCCCCGACAAGGGGTTTAAACTATGAGCCTGTAGATGGAGCCGATGAGAAGATTAATGAAGCGTTGCAGCGTATAAACACATATTCTCTTTTGCAGGGCACAAAGGTTGTAGCTATTTGCGACACACAGGTATTCTATTCAAAACTAAATGAAAAGGCTCTTATAGAAAAAGCAAAAAACGAATATAATAATGACAATATTCAAAAGGCTGCAAACTATCTGCTAAGCCTCCTCGGGCTTTTGAATCTTTCCTTTGATGATATAATAAGCAAGGCAAACAGAGGCAAAGCATTAAAACTTGATGTTGGCAGATCGGCTGGTGAAGAATGGTTTGATAAAACAATCGATTATTGCATATCCAGCGGCCTGACTCCATCTGACGGAGAGGATAAAGGAAAACTTTTGCAGCAGGCGATTGAGAAGGGATTCCCCAAAAATAATCATCTGATAATTACCGCCGATATGGTGGATAAAAGGAAGGGTCTTTATAAGGCTATAAATAAATATGGAATAGTTGTCGATTGCTCTGTCCCAAAAGGTGAACGAAAGGCGGACAGGATGGCCCAGGAAAAAGTTCTTTATGAAAACATGGAAACTGTTCTCACAAAAAATAAAAAGAGAATGGATAAGGCCGCAATTGCCGCCATGTTTGAAATGACCGGTTTTAACCTTCGCTCATTTTTAAATAATCTGGACAAACTTATTAGTTATGTCGGTGAGCGAAACAAAATAACAATTGATGATGTAAAGTTTGTTCTAAAACGCACAAAAAGTGATCCAATATTTGAGCTGACAAATGCAATATCAGACCGTAACGTAGAAAAAGGTATTTTTTTTCTGAATTCTCTTTTGCCTCAATTAGATCATCCTCTTCAATTGTTTGCAGCAATAACAAATCAGGTTAGAAAGCTTTTGCTGATTAAGGGTTTTGTTGAAAGCCGGCATGGCAGGGCATGGCATACCGGTATCAGGTTCGATCAGTTTCAGAGAGCTGTTATGCCTGCAATCAAGGAGTATGATAAGGACCTGTTAAGCCGGCTGGAAGATTGGGAAAGCATGCTTTCGAAAAATGTTAATACAGTTGATGAAAGCGCAAAAAAAGGAAAAGGAAAAAAAGGCGGATCAAGCAAAAGCAAACTATCTACGGATTTGCTGGTCGCACAAAACCCGAACAATCCTTATCCTGTTTACCAGATGCTTCTCAGGTCTGAAAAATTTACGACAAATGAACTCATTGAAGATCTTAAGCGCCTGAGTGAAGCTGATTTGCGGCTTAAGTCAACCGGAGGGAATCCAAAAATTATATTGGAAAAGGTGATTTTTCATATTTGCGGCGGATTGAATATTTTACCACGAAGTTCAGGAAGAATATAAAGGGGAGAAAAGAATATGGGGTTTATAAGACGCCAGGAAGAGAGTCTGGCGCTGCGTTATTTATTATGGCAGTATCAGAAAAAACAGATTCCACAGCCCCCTTATGAAGATCTGGAAAGACAGGCCGGTCAAATCGTTGACGATGCGCATCGTATAGCTCGTGAAAGAGGGAGCAATCTTATTTCTATCATTAAAGAACTGGTTAAAGATATTAAAAAAAGGTAGTTCAGCCAGGCACTAAGACCTGTCTGCGTGCGAGCCCGCACAGGCAGGCATCAAGATTATAATATGATTATCTTAAAATTTGGTAACTATTCAGGTAGGCACAGAGGCACAAAGGCACAAAGGCACAAAGAAAAAATGAAAACATTTAGGGATCTGCTTGTTTGGCAAAAATCAATGACTTTAGTTGCTGAAATATATAAGATTTCTAAAGGGTTCCCCAAGTTTGTGCCTCTGTGCCTCTGTGCCTCTGTGCCTCTGTGCCTCTGTGCCTATTAACCTGAGTAGTTACAATTATTTATAAATATTTCTTCCTGTTCATCAAGAATTTCATTTAAAATCTTTATGTTTGTCATGGGATTCATTATTACGCAGCGAAAAACAACGATATCTTTTCCATGCTGATTTATTTTTAATTTTGTTCGTGAAACAAAACTTTTTCCAGCCTCCCTTTGCAGCCTTTGAACATCCCTGTTTATTTTGTTTAATTTTTTGTTAATGTTGCATATTTGTTCAGGATTACCTTCGGCTAACCCGCGTTTAATATGGAAGGGGCATATTCTGTAGGTAAGAATGTTAAGCTCCGGGCTGGTTATTAGCTGGAAGTTTGGTCTTTTCTTAATTTCTTCGGCAAGCTTGAGGCATGTGTCAATCCCATGCTCAATCAGCAGCGCATAACCTTGACTTCCCATTATTTTAAGCGCGCTGTCCAGGATAATAGAGCTTGCCTCCCTCGAACCTGCTAACGATTTTATGCCGAGATCAACAGAACCCGGGCGATTTACATAGTTTGCATAATATGCAACAGCATCCATAATCGAAGGGTCCCTAAAGACAACCATGCCGCAGCCCATCGGCATATAAAACTGTTTATGGCCGTCTATTGTCACGGAATCCGCAAGCTTTATACCTTTAAGCAGATGCCTGTATTTTTCAGACATTAGTGTGGGTCCGCCCCATGCAGCATCCACATGAAAGTGAATCCTGTTTTCTGCGCATATTTCTCCGATTTCAGGCAGAGGATCGACAGTCCCGGTTTCCGTGGTTCCGGCAATGCCGACAATGGCAATAATCTTTGTTTTAAGGGCGCTGTTTTTTATATCTTTGATCGCTTTTTTTAGACAATCCAAGTCCATGCGGTTATCTGCATCAACATCGATCATAATAATGTTTTGATTGCCTATTCCAAGAAGACCACCGGCTTTTTTAACGCAATAGTGGCCAAGGCTCGATACCAGTATAACGCACCTTTCTATCTGGTATGCTTCATATGCGGCCTGTATTCCTTCCTGTTCAACGCCGGCAAAACCATTTTTTGGCGCTAACATGGAGTTTCTGGCGACCCAGAAAGCTGTGAGATTTGCCAGAGTGCCGTCTTCAATAAAACAGCCAAGCGTGGTTCGGATATTCTGGACATACTTTTCATAGAAAGCTTCATCTTTTTCGTAGATCAGCCTGTGAATTTTGGCAATGACCTGTTTTTCCAAAATTGAGACAACCTTTGAAGTTTCAATTTTAATTACATTTTGATTAAGCGCTGCGACTATAGTTTTGAGATGAACCATGAAAAATGGAATTGCGGAACTCATGTGGCCCACAAAATAGGGCGAGGTAACATTGACGGCGTGGGGCGCAATATTCTCGACAAGATCTACTATGACATCCGCGAGTTTCTTTTCAGGATTTTTGCTGATAAGGGTGTTGGTAAAATTTCTTGATAAATCCTTGAGGCTGACCTCTTCGGTAATGCCAACATGTTTTTTAAGAAAATCGTGAAGCCCGAAAAATATTTGCTCCATGTATTTGACAAGAGTGGACCTGGAGGCATCATCTTCATGGTTAATAAATGTTCTCATTAGAGTCTGCCAGTTAGCGACGAGTTCGGTTTTATTTTCTATGCGTGTTTTATCCATCATTAGCCTTGCTGTTTCCAAGATTAGAAGGATTAGGAGGATTAGAGGATTATCCCTTTAATCCTTAATCCCTTTTACTTACCATGCCGGTTATTTGGTTCCAAGCAAATCTTTCATCAGCACCTTACTCTTTCTTTATCAAATAATCCACTTGATAAAGCCTGATGCCTTTGATAAATTAATTTTATATTTAATTAAACAGGAGGATATATGATCAGAGTCGGCGTAATCGGCGCAACAGGATATGCGGGCGCGGAGCTTGTCAGGATACTTTCCGGCCATCCGGATGTTAAACTTACAGCCCTCACATCCCGCAAGTATGCCGGGATGAAATATGGCAGCATCTATCCCTCGATGTCAGGTGTTGTAAACCTGGCTTGCGAAGAGTTTAATGAGGACAGCTTTTGCGATAAGGTGGATATAATATATATCGCCCTGCCTCACAGTATTCCCATGGAAATCGTTCCCGGTTTAATCCAGCGCGGGAAAAAGGTCATAGATCTTTCCGCTGACTTCAGGTTCAAGGATGTTTTGAGGTATGAAAAATATTACCAGCCGCATACTGCAAAAGAACTGCTCAAAGAAGCGGTTTACGGCCTTTGCGAAATCTATTTTGACAAAATTAAAAATGCCTCTCTTATCGGCAATCCAGGATGTTATCCTACCAGCGTTCTTTTGCCTCTTGTGCCTTTGCTTAAAGAAAATTTTCTGGATATCAA
>JAPVVG010000150.1 GCA_028571455.1 Desulfobacteraceae bacterium
ATCGACTTCATAGAAAGATCCGTTTGTTGAGGAACCAAAACGGATATCATCAAAAATGAAAAATTCGGCTTCAGGACCGAAATATGCTGTATCTCCGATTCCACTGCCTTTCAGAAATAATTCGGCCTTTTTAGCGATATAACGCGGGTCGCGCGAATAAGACTCCCTGGTAACCGGATCAAGAATATCTCCAATAAGAACCAGAGTCGGAATTTCAAAGAATGGATCCATCTTTGCAGTATCAGGATCAGGCACCACGAGCATATCGCTGGCATGGATTGGCTGCCATCCCCTGATGCTTGAGCCGTCAAACCCAAAACCGTCTTCAAAGCTGGACTCATTGAGTTCGCAGATAGGCACGGTAAAATGTTGCCATACCCCGGGAAAGTCCAGGAATCGTAAATCAACAACTCTGGCCTCATTTTCTTTCGCCATTTCCAGTACCTGTTTTGGTGTCATAATTTGAATCCCCTTATTTATAGTCAAATAGTTCGACCTGTGCGGTTAGCTTTTAGCCATTAGCGGTTAGCTTTTGGATAAAACTGTTCAACATCCTCTTTACCTCATTGACCTGTTGATTAATTTCTCTAAAATCTCTCATTTCTACTCCTTTTCAATGCTAACGGCTAACTGCTAACCGCACAGGTCCAAATAGTTCAATCGTTTTTAACCATTCGACTACTTGACTACTTGACCACTCGACTATATTGCATCTTTTCCTTTTTCTCCTGTGCGCACCCTGATGACCTCCTCTGTGGGGAGCACAAAAATTTTTCCATCCCCTATTTTGCCTGTATATGCAGCTTTCTTTATTGTTTCCACCACCTTATCAGCCAGCTCGGTTTCAACAACTATTTCGATCTTGATTTTAGGGATGAAGTCCACCACATATTCGGCCCCGCGATAAACCTCCTTATGCCCTCTCTGCCGTCCATATCCCTTTACCTCTGAAATAGTCATTCCCTGGACGCCGATTTCATTCAGGGCTTCTTTGACATCATCCAGTTTGAAAGGTTTGATGATGGCCTCGATCTTCTTCATTTTAATAACTCCTTTTTTGACAATTCAATTTTGATGAACTCGTAAAAAAGTCCAAGATGTTACTATAGATGGCTAAGTAAAAAGTTTCATATACAAGGCGTAGTTATTTTTTCAGGCTCGAAGGCATACATACAGTATGTTGAGGGTCTGAAAAATCACTACAACGCAGTAGATGGGACTTTTTACGACGCCATCAATTTTGACACATTATACAAATTGATTACATATAGTAATGGCCATGTGAAAAGTCCAGCTTTTAGTTTATTATAAATTACTTTTAATTCGCCAACCTCCTCTAAATTCACACTGGTCTTTTTATAAAGTCTTGAACGTAAGTCCCCCCTTAAAAAATTGTCCCTATCCGCATCGGTTTGAAAAACCCTGCAGCTTGCTGCAGGGAATCTTCAAAAATTACAAGACTGATATAAATTTGAGGAACTTAGGGTTCGTATTTCATTCATAGTGGCGCAAGCTTGTTATGAGTTTTATAAGGAGGGGTACATGCTACAGGTGAAGTTTAGCGTTGAAGAAGAACAGGCCCGTTTTTGAACGATTATTCAGCATGGGAAAATACAAGGGACGCGTCTTCATCCCTGACAAAAAGAAGATTCAATATAAAATATTCACAGGCAAAACAGGGGCGTAATTAACGTTTTGAGAACTGAAAACGGGCCCTTGCGCCCTTTTGACCGTATTTTTTTCTTTCTTTCACCCTTGGATCACGTTTGACAAAACCGGCCTTTTTCAGAACCTGCCTGAGTTCAGGGTCGGATAACATTAGCGCCTTTGTAATACCGTGTCTGATCGCACCGGCCTGTCCTGAAACACCTCCGCCTTTAACACGCACTTTTATATCAAACAACCCAATAGTATTGGTTAGAACAAGCGGCTGGGTCATAATTGTTTTTGCCGATTCAATCTTGAAATAATCTTCCACTGGACGATCATTAACGACAATTGCTCCCTTTCCGGGCATTAGCCAGGTTCTGGCAATAGCGTTCTTTCGCTTTCCTGTTGCATAATAAACATTTTCTTTATTCATGTTAATATTGAGTCCTTTTTTAAATCCGAAATCATGCCTGAACGGACTTTTCGTTCAGGCACTAAATAGCCTCTGGTTGCTGAGATATATGAGGATGTTTATCGCCTGCATAAACTTTCAACTTTTTAAACAGCTTGCTCCCAAGCCTGTTTTTAGGCAACATCCCCTTGACAGCAAAACGGATAAGATCCTCAGGCCTCTTTTCCAATAGTTTCTTTGCAGTAATTGTCTTTAATCCTCCAACATAACCGCTATGCCGGTAATAGCACTTCTGGTCCAATTTCCTTCCGGTAAGAACAATTTTGTCAGCGTTTATAACTATAACCCAGTCACCGGTATCTACATGAGGTGTAAATAACGGGTTGTGTTTGCCCCTAAGACGTGAAGCTATCAAAGAAGCCAGTCTGCCTAAAACCACTCCTTTTGCATCAACAATACACCATTTACCCTTGTTATCTGACCGAGTCGCACTGTATGTATATTTTTTCACTCTATCTTTCCTCCCCAAAAAGAAGTTTTATAAATTTAAATATTATATTGTGTCAAGGATAAAAATCAGGTAAATTAATTTTTTAGATTGACTACCATCTACTGAAATGGTTAGAAATAATTGAAAAGCTCAGCGCTTTGAGAAGTCTTTGCAAATTGAAGGCCTCAATCGGTTTATCGACTTATGGATAATATGTTTTCTGTATTAACACTCAATCTGCGCTTTGGCCTGGCAGATGACGGCCCCAACAGCTGGGATCACCGGAAAAAATGCTTTCCCTGTCTTTTCATAAACCGCAGTGTAGACTTTATCGGTTTTCAGGAAGCAAACGATTTCCAGACAGATTTTCTCAAAGATATCCTGCCTGAATTCAACTTTATTGGAAAGAGAAGCCCTGCTCCGTCCTTTTGGCAAAACAATATTATTTTCTACAAAAAAACCTGGGAATGCATCCATAATGAGCACTTTTTCCTGAGCCCAACGCCAATGATACCCAGCCGTTCCCGGGGAAGTCGTTGGCCCAGGCAATGCACCATTGGAATATTTAAAAATAATAACAGGATGTTGATATATATAAATACCCACTTTGATTTTGATGCTGCAGTCCAGACCAAAAGCGCCAAGCTGATTATGGAACGGCTATCACACCTGCCGCCTGAGCCTCCCGTAATTCTCATGGGAGACTTTAATGCAACACCATCCTATCCATGTTACATGATATTCACAGGAGAGGATCAAAAATTAAAGGCACCTAACCGGCTATATTTTAAAAACATTTTCAAAGAGCCTTATCCAGGCACCCATCATGGATTTACAGGAAATATTAACGGAAATCATATTGACTGGATTCTTTATCGCGGTGGGATTATTCCTCAGGAATGCAAAATAATATATGATATGATTAATGGAAGTTATCCGTCAGATCACTACCCACTTTATGCAAAATTTAAATGGGAAAAGGATGAGCCCTAAAAAATCTCTTTATTTTGTTGGTTCCTGTTTCGAAATACAATTTACCTCGGCATTTAATATTCCACCGGCCTTAACAACAAGACTTTTACATACGACTCTGCCGTCACAGCTTCCTGTTGAAAGTATAATCAGCTCTTTAGACGCATTGAGATCCCCTTCAAATTTTCCGGCCATAGTTATGCTTGCAACCTTAGTATCAGCGCAAACAACCCCTCCTTTGGCAACAATCACGGTTTCTCCGACAAGGGTCCCCTTCACAGCCCCCTTTATTATCAATTTTCCTTTAACAGAAATCGTGCCATCAACTGTCAGCCCCTCATCAATGATAGAAATATTATCCGATTTGTTCCACATGACGCCTCTCCTGAACCGCAAAAGCGAGCGCATTCCCCATAGATTGTCGAAGCGGAAGCGAAGATCCCGCTTATACGGGGCTGTGGGCACTCTTATAAAAGTATGTTCATACAACGAGACCTTTGAAAAACGTTTCTCTAAAATATATGCTATTAAAGGTTGATGAATTCGAAAAAAGTCGAAAATCAAGTCACTCCCGCGAAAGCGGGAGTCGATAACAACCTGTAATTACCGGATAGCGCTAACGGTTAGCGCTGATGGTTAGCGCTATCGCTTCACTGCGTGTCACTTCGTGTCACTACGTGCCCCGCCTTCGCGGGAATGACGCTAAGGGGTATGTTGGACTTTTTACGACGCCATCATGTTTGGTCTGAAACAGTTTCTGTAATCTCTATGGGAAAACTCTTTTCCAGTAAAAGTTTACCTGTTTTGGCAAATACAAATACAGTGGCGTTTTTAAACCGTTTTGGATTTGTTTCATTCCGTGCTTTAAATTTTACTGTTTTGAAACGCACTATTGAAAAATACTGCCCTTTTTTAAACATGGCAGGTTTCCCTGAAACCAGAGGCACGGATGGAAATATCAACCAGCTATTCTGAGCAGCTTCACTTTGTTTTAATATCACGAATGCATGTCCTGAAACAGGTTGGGCATTTTGAGAGGTGTTTACTATTTTCAATTGAACCTTCAATACAGCGGTATCAGGTTCAAATAAAACAATAAAATCCTCGACAGCGGTTTTCTGAAACTTTTCAGGCCGGGCAAAAGCTGTTTTCTCTTCGACCTGCTTCTCGTCCGGTAAAGAAGCAGTTTTGTCAATCGCTTTGGAATCTGCCCCGGTTTCAACAGAAGAGTCTGTATCAGGCGATATATCGTCTGCACTGTTTTTAATCCTGGATTCAGCCATAACAAGACGCACCATTAGCAGCTCCTTTTCATCACGCAAAGACATAACCTTCTGGCGTGAAAGGTCCAAAGCATCGCTCAAATTTTTATTATCTTCTCTTGAGCTTTTGAAAACAATTAATAACCAGGCAAAAGAAACTGTAGCAATAACCAGCATGAGCGCTAATGGAATCACCAGCCTTTTGAGCCTTCCCAGCGATATTATCTGTCCATGATCTCCTAAAAACAAAATACTCCAGGAACCGGCCCTTTTTGACGGTTTTGGCGATGTGTGTGCTTTTACAACTTTTTCCAGGTTTCTCGAAAGATTTTCCATCCACCTTTTTCCTGTATTAATATAAGTTTTTTTATTCCCTTTGCCTTGAATACGCTCGACATATAAGTCTGAACAAATGAAACCGTGATTTGACTTTTGCCTTTTTTAACAACCAGCTTATCTTTTGAAATATGAATAAAATCGTATTTACGATTCAAGCGACTTTTGTAGTTAAGCCATGCTTTGAGATTCATTCCCTGGGAACGGAAATCGCTTGAATAATAACTTCCATATCGCTTAATATCCTTTGCAGACCACGCTTTCAACCACTCATCAACAAGATCTGCAATTTTATTATCTTCAAGCAATCTTTTCAGGTTAAGCCCTGCGGAAACAAGCGGATTGTTATTCTTTTGGTTTGTTGAAGCTCCATGACATTCTTCGCCAACTATCCTGAAGGAACCTCCTTTATCTGCCAAATAAAGTTTTTTGCTTCCTGCATGTAAATCCCTGCCGGATGATCTTACAAACTGGTCAAACAAAATAACATAAATCCCGTTATGCCTGAAAATTGATTTTCTTTTCATTCCAACAGATAGATCCAGATTAAACGCAGAATAAATCTTTTTAACTTTGTTCCACTCGGTCCACCAGGAAATATCAGGCAAATATTCAGGAGCATAACAGTCCAGGTATTCATGATAAGTGCCGTTCTCAAGCGCATGGTTCCATTGTTTAAGCAAATTAAAGATAGAGCTCTTTATCCCGCTCCTATCATCAAAAGAAGCATACGAAAGCTTATCCACAATGATAATCGGGGTTCTATTTAAATCTATATATTTTGCCAATCTATCAATATCATTGTTTGCAAGAACAATACAGCCATTAGAATCCCTCGGTTTTATCGGTTTATCGGTTCCATGAAGCCAAATCGAATACCCCTTGCGGCCTTCAAAGCGATCAAAAAAATTAGGATAATCTATCGGAAAGGCCATAGCCCCATAGGTTGGCGAAAGATCCCTCTTTTTATACTCATTGGTAAAAAAGTAGACCCCTTCAGGCGTTTTCTTGTCTCCGGAGCGTGATTTTCCCCCGGCTACTTCGCCGGTTGAACATTTAAAGCGATACATTTCCTTAAAGGAATCATCATAAGAATAGACAAGTAATTGCTGAGCCTCCTTTTCAACCACCACCGCATATTTTGGGCCACCGTCATTATCAAATGAAATAAGCACATCCGGCACTTTCGCCCGACCCGGCTGATGGCTTGCAACGGCCTTCAACTTGACCTCCTTATGCTGTGATGCTGAAACTCCGGAGCTAATTACCGGCAACACAATCACCGAGAGCCATATATAAAATATCCGCATCTTAATATAACGAGTCATCACCTTCTCGAAAAAAACCTATAAGTTGTTTAATACCACTGTAACCGTATCACCCATAAGCGCATAAATAAGGGAAAAATCATTAACAATTAGTAATTTACAATTGATTATTGATTATTATGCAAAATGATTCAGTGTCGATAACTACTTAATTTATCACTACAAATTGTCAATAATCAATTGCTAATTGTGAATTGTGAATTGTGAATTGTGAATTTTGCTCCAACTACTTCTGGGGTTAAAAAAATGGTTATTTAAGTACTGTAACTATATCCCACCTGTCGGCCATAAAATAGTGCCTGGCGCTACCGCAATTTACCGCTATTTCAAGATATCCTCTGCTGCCAATGATTGCAAGGGGACTTTGCGGCGATGCGCTTTCATAGCTTTTGGATAATCCAATAATTTTGTTTTGGCCTATCCTGAATTCCAATCTTTCTTCCTTGCAGGCCTTGCAAAATTTATCAAGGCTTTTTGCATCTATATTTGTAATCAGGTTGCCGAATCTATCAATAAATACAACAGCTCCCACAAGTTCGCCGTTGTTTGAAATGCCGGCATATTTGACGGACAGCCTTTCTAAATCTACCTTATCTACCGGCGCACCTAATGCTTTAATTTCAATCCCCTTAGATAGATAAGCAGCAACAGGAGCAAAAATATCTCTTCCGTGAAAGGTTCGACTTACAGATTCTAAAAAATAACGTGAGTCCTCAACACGAACGATCGAGCTAATATTACCTTCATCCATTAAAAGGGTTAAAGCTCCATTATTCGGCGCAAGAAAAATATGTCCCGTCAGTTCAAGGGCAATTATTGCACGGTTACTTCCAACTCCCGGATCAACAACGACAACATGAACTGTTCCTTCAGGAAAATATTTGAAAGAATATTTTATGATATATGCGGCCTGGATTAAGTCCTGAGGCTCGATATGGTGAGTAATATCAACGATAATTGCGGCAGGGTTAATGGAAAGGATAACGCCCTTCATGACACCGACATACTCATCATCAACGCCAAAATCGGTAATAAGAGTAATTATTGACATGGTTTTCTATCAAAATTGAACCAGCCTGATTACATAACTAAAATATTTTTTCCTGAACATTAAAACCAAGGTGTCTGTATGCCGCTTCAGTAGCCTTTCTTCCTGAAGGGGTCCTTATAATCAGGCCGATTTTAAGAAGATATGGCTCAACAACATCAACGAGCGTATCCGACTCTTCCTGAAGCGTCGCAGAAATCGCTTCAATGCCGACCGGGCCGCCATGATAAAACTCGACTATTGTTTGAAGATAGCGGCGGTCAAGGTGGGTCAGTCCTTTTTCATCAACCCCTTCCAGAGTTAGAGCCTCTTTAACCGTCTTTTTTGTAATTTTTCCATCTGCCCGAACCTGAACATAATCCCTTACGCGTTTAAGAAGCCTGTTTACTATTCTTGGAGTTCCTCTGGACCTTTTTGCAAGCTCAATTGCGCCTTCATCGTCAACAGCAACTTCAAGCAAAGCAGCAGAACGTCTGCCGATTTTTACAAGATCCTCTTCCCCATAAAAATCAATGCTTCTTAATATGCCGAATCGATCCCGCAAGGGGGCTGATAGCAATCCGACACGGGTAGTAGCGCCGATAAGGGTAAAAGTATTTAAACGGTACCTATGGCTGCGCGCATGAGCGCCCTTGTCAAATATAAAATCAACGGCGAAATCCTCCATTGCAAGATATAGGAACTCTTCCACTGTCTTTGGCATTCTATGAATCTCATCCACAAACAGGACATCGCCTTCTTCAAGGTTAGTCAGAATACCTATAAGATCTCCGCCTTTTTCAAGCGCAGGCCCTGAAGTTACTGTAATATTATTTGCCATTTCGTTGGCAATAATATGGGCCAGAGTGGTTTTCCCAAGGCCCGGAGGTCCATGGAAAAGAACATGATCTATCGGCTCCTTACGTTGTATAGCCGCTTCTATCGCAATTTTAAGGGTTTCGACTATTTCCGGCTGGCCCACATAATCAGAAAGCCTTTCAGGACGCAAAGACAGGATTTCCGGTTCCCGGTCAACCGGCTGGCTTGATTCGGAAAGTATGCCGCTTTTATCAGAAGAATGTGTCAGTATGTCGTCTGCCATAATTTTGGCTATGCCTAATTCTTTTCGCCGCGATATACCTCTTCAATGAGCTCTTCAGGCGTTGATATATTTATATTACGTTTCACAGCTTCTGAAATCATCCGTTTGGCATCACCAGCTCTGTAACCTAACTGGCTGACAAGCACA
Source organism: Desulfobacteraceae bacterium (assembly GCA_028571455.1). Classification (GTDB taxonomy): domain Bacteria; phylum Desulfobacterota; class Desulfobacteria; order Desulfobacterales; family ETH-SRB1; genus Desulfaltia. The sequence goes on from JAPVVG010000150.1 coordinate 8,727, forward strand.
TCAAATACCTGCTTTGAAAAGTCCCACATAACAGGCGCTTTTTTCAGCTCCTTTTCTGTTTTGCGGATTAATGCAAATTTGTCCATCTTGCCTTCAAGGGTGGCGATGATTTTTTGAGCTGTTCTGTTACTGATACCCTTTAATCGGTTTAGTATAGCAACATCTTTTGATTCAATGGCTCTTGCTATTTCACGCACAGGAATAGTCAGCGCTTTAACCGCTTTTAATGGCCCGATACCTTCAACCGAAATAAAATACTTGAAAAATTCTCTTTCTACCTCAAGATTAAAACCGATCAATACCGGCTTTGGTTGCCTCTCTGTCTGTTGGTAATAAATGTACAGAGAGATGTCGTCACCAATTGCCTTTAACTTCAAGCTGTCCATCACAAATGCAGGAAGCAAAATCTCATATCCTACCTGATTAGCAAGAAGAAGAATGCGCTCATCCTCTTTTTTCAGCAGCTTTCCTTCAATATAACCTATCATAATAGTTCTTAAATTCCTTTATATCGAAAAAGACCTATAAGGGCTAAACCAATTGCATCAGAAGCATGATACGGCTTAATCGGTGTCGTCAAATTTAAAAAATGTCTGACCGCCCTTTCGAGCTGCATTTTACTGGCATTACCGTTGCCTGTCAAAACTTGCTTGGCCTCACGGACCGGAACCTCGGTCACGGGCACATCAACCTGGTATCCTGCAAGAAGAATTATACCTGTAACCTTTCCCAAAGTTATGCCCGACTTTGGATATTTCTGAAGAGAAAATATATCCTCTACAACCATAAGATCCGGAGTTTCATGTTTTAAAATAGTAAGAAGTTTTGAAAAGATTTGATCGAGGCGATTTGGCAATGAATCTTTTTTTGAAGTGTTTATGCTGCCATAGGAATAGCCTTCAATCTTAAGCTTCGTTCCTCTGACTATGCCGATGCCGGTCGCAGATAGGCCGGGATCTATGCCGATGATCTTAATCGTTCTGTTTTTTATTTCAACCTCTTTAATTTCTGTTTTGCTATCTTGGCTTCGTTTGATTTCGGGTGTTTTGCAACCAATTCATTTAAAATAAGACGGGCATTTGCCTTTTCTCCGAGGTTTAAAAAGGCAAATCCCTGTTTCAAAAGAGAGGCCGGCACCTTGTTGCCTTTCGGATATTTTTCTATTACCTTCTGGTATTCCAATATCGCTTTTTCATACCATTTCTCACGATAGTATATTTCGCCGATCCAGAATTGTGCGTTGTCAGCATGCCGTGATTTTGGATATTGCTTTATTATTCTTTGAAATTCCTCACGAGCGGCCTCAAGATCACCCTGATCAAATGCCTGTTTAGCCGATGCGTAAACTTCATCTTCCGATCCGCCAGAGTCCGCCAAAGTACTCTGGCGGAGCGGATCGGTTTTGACTACAGCCTTGATTTTTGAATCAGGGCCTGAAGACTCTAAATTGAGATATTGCTGTATGTTTACAATGCAATCATAATTTAAAGCCGATCTTTCTTCAACTTTATCTAAAATATTCTTTCTCTTTGCTCCCATATCTTCAAAAGCCGCTATTTTCCGTTTTAACAGGTATTCGGTCTCTTCAAGTTTTCCGTTTAAGATCCGGATTTGCTCTCTGAGCCCGTCTAACATGACATGCATATCTGCAGACCTGGTTCTATGGTAATGCTCCTTTACTTCCTGTTTTTTTATGCATTCTTGCATCAGGGATTTAAGCTGAGTACTGTCTTTTTCCAGCTTAACATTACCTTGCTGTAAATTTTCACAATGCTGTTCAAGAACAGTCGTACGATCATAGAGCGCTATAACATCCTGCTGCATCGCGCACCCGCACAAAATGGCAAGACAGGCAATAAATAAAACAATGGTTTTCATAGCAGACATCAATGTCATTAACTTAAGAAACTCCTTTAAATTCCCCCCTTGAGGGGGGGCGCAACATGTCATTGCGCCTGCCTGTGCGTGTCCGCATGCAGACAGGAACGAAGCGAAGCAATCTCATAACACGTTGATAATCCATGAGATTGCTTTGCCTGCCTGTGCGTGCCCGCACGCAGACAGGTCGTTTCACTCCTCGCAATGACCAAAATTGAGCCAAAGCTCAATTAGGAGGTTAATTTATTCTACTTCAAAATGGGCGCGCCTGTTTTTTGCCCAGGCAACTTCATTGTGGCCGGGATCTACGGGACGTTCTTCACCATAGCTTACAGTTGTCAGCCGAGATCTGGCAATACCAAGATCAACCAGGTATGCCTTTGCGCTTTCGGCCCGCCTGTCTCCAAGAGCAAGGTTGTACTCATTGGTGCCACGTTCATCACAATGCCCCTCAATAATCACGGATACGTCGGGATTATTCCACAGCCAATCTGCTTTTTTCTGTAAAATCTGCTGGGCCATAGAAAGAAGATTATACTTGTCAAAGTCAAAATGAATATCTTCATTAATGAACATATTCCTGGCAGCCATCTTCTCACGCATTGCCTGCTTCTCTTTCAGGCGCTGCTCCTCAATAGCCCGCTGCCTTGCCAATTTTTCCTGCTGTGCTCTTTCAGCCGTTTCGGCAGCAGCTTTTATTGCCGCCTCATCCTCAGCCGACACAACCTCAGCGGGCTCAGATATAACAGCCTTTTTAGCGCATGAAGCAATACACAGCACTCCAGGGATTACCAGCAATAAAACTAAACTTATCCATAATTTTCTTCGCATTTTCTCCTCCTTTATTATAAAAGTCTGCCATATTTTAATTGCTTACTGTGCCTAGCGACCATCTCGGATTTGTTTGCTCACCCGGCAGAGCAAGCAAAAACCTCTGATCTGTTCCATAAGCGCTCATAACATAAATCCTATGAGGGCCCTCTCTGTTCGAGCTAAAAGCGATAAGGCTTCCATCTGGAGACCATGAAGGGGACTCGTTATCCCCTTCATTAAAGGTCAATTGGGACAGGTCATTGCCATCAATACCAATTACATAGATATTAAACACTCCGTTTTCCCCGCCACAATAGGCTATCTTGTCTCCATTTGGGCACCAGCTTGGTGATGTATTGTATCGACCATGGAAAGTCAATCTTTTGACGTTTCCGGAATCAATATCCATAATATAAATCTGTGGCGTTCCAGACCTGTTTGACACAAAGGCCATCTTTTTACCGTCCGGAGACCATGAAGGGGACACATCAATTCCCCGGTTGTTAGTCAATTTCTTAATAATTTTACCGGTTCCGGTCAACATATAAATTTCCGGGTCACCTGAAAAAGAAAGGGTCGCAGCCAGCGCAAATTTACCCGGAACCCAGGCCGGTGTAATATTAATACCTTTTTTATTGACTATAAAGCCGCGTTTTTCCTTTAAATGCTCTATGTAAAGATCAGGCCTGCCCTTTTTGTAAGCAGTGTAAGCAATCCATTTTCCGTCACACGACCATGCCGGAGAAAGGGTGATATTTTTATTATGAGTTTTTTGAATTGGATTGTAACCATCAAATTCGCATATGTATATCTCCTTATTCCCTGAGCCTGTTGAGATAAAAGCTATTTTACTATCAAAAATACCCCTTTTGCCGGTTAGGCAATGAATAACATCGTTGCAAAAACGACGTATGATTTTCCGTTGATCATTTCTCCAGCCTCTGTATTTTTTACCAACAAGCAATCTTGATTTAAAAGTATCATACAACCTGAGCTCTATGTCAATGATATCATCCTTAACCTGGAGACTTCCGGTTATCAAAAGCTCAGCGCCGATGCTTGTCCAGTTCTGAAAATTGATATTCAAAGCGGTTATATTAAATTTTTCAGGATCAACGAGAAAGGCATCACGGTCAAGCATTTTGAAATAACCTGTAAATTCCAAAGTTTCAGAGAGCAGACCAGAAGCCTTTTCAGACAAGCGTTTCTCCGCCCGGCTTTTAGCCGTGGTCTTAAATAATGGAATTGCAATCGGTATCTTTCTCAGGAAAGGATTGTTTATATCAACGTAATCATATTCCGACAGGCACAAAGCAGGACAAATCAAAAAGGATGCCGTCATAATTAGGAAGATAATATAAGCAGGCCATGCCCACAATTTGTTAAAATTAATATTAACCATCATATTTCTATAAATAAACTGTTATCGTAAGCCTGATGGAGTAAAAATCAGACCAAGATTATAATACGGCCGCGAATATCCTTTTGGAAGCATGGGAAGCGGATTTGATTTCATAACGGCCTTATAGGCAGACTCATCAAAATAGGTATTGCCTGACTTTTTTTCAAACCAGACATCTTTAATCTCGCCGTTTCGCATAATCCTAATTACCACCACAGCCGCCAAATCAATACGCCCCCCAGCCAACTGTTTGGAAAAAGCCCAGTTTTTTTCAATATAATATGAAATTTGCGATTTATATATATCTATTAATTCAAGTGTTTTTTTTCCGCCTGCCCCGTGGCTGCCCGCTACTCCGGTAGAAGATGACGCCACGCCTGTTCCCGACTGAGGCTCTTGACGGCCAGTCGCTACTTTATTTTTTAAACGGTCAATTGCCTCGGCAATAGGATTTGGCCTTGCCTCCTCAACCTTCTTTTCAACCCGCGCAATAACGCTTTTCACAACACTGGAAGATTTAAAAGTCTTTTTTTTGAGCGACTTTTTTATCCTATTTCTCTTAGAGGCTACAGAAACAACTTTCGAGGTATCTTGATCCGCTTTTGCGGCTATTTCAGGTAAAATCCTGGGGACCGGTATCTTTTTGGGCTTTGCGATTTTCTTTTCCAGCTCAAAACCGGTCAGTCTCCCGGCGCCCGGCACTTTCTTCTGACCAGGCAATGCAACCATGCTGACATTTATAACAGAAGAAGAGAAATGTTTATATGGCTTGGGGCCGGGCACAAATATCAAAACCGCAAAAAAAATCAGATGTAATATCGTAGAAATAACAAAAGTAAAAAACAGGGCGCGAGGCTCCTCTTCCATCACATGAAGCAAATAAGCATGATGTTTTAAATTTTCTTTCATTTGCCATTAGCTTTTTTTCTTTTTGTTCGCATCGATAATCGGCTCTGTCACCATGCCTAACTTCTCAATCCCGGCCCCTTTTATCTCTGACATAACACGAACTACCACCCCATAAGAGATTCCTTTGTCAGCCCGCAGGTAGACCTCACGGTCGCTGCGGCCTTGAAAAATTTTTATTAGTTTCTCTTTAAGAAAGTCAAGCGTCACGTGGTAATCATTAATATATATCCGATTATTGCTATCGATAGTAATAACAATATGATCCTCTTTAGAAGGAAGGGACTCCGAGGTTGTTTTCGGCAAAGAAACATCCACTCCTTGCATCATCATCGGTGCGGTTACCATAAAAATGATCAACAGCACGAGCATAACATCAACAAACGGCGTCACATTTATATCTGACATAAGCCGGTTATTGTTGCTGCCAGATGTCATTTACCACCCTCCTTTTCGCTTAATATGTCTCGCTCAATAATATTAAGAAAATCTGCGGCAAAACTTTGCAACTCGGTCTCAATGATTCTTATCTTTTGCATAAAATAATTAAAAGCAATAACAGCCGGTATTGCCACAGCCAAACCTGCCGCAGTCGCAATAAGCGCCTCGGAAATTCCAGGAGCTACAACAGCCAAACTCGCAGAACCTCTGAGCCCGATACTATGAAAAGAATTCATTATGCCCCATACTGTGCCGAACAAACCAATAAAAGGGGTTGTATTTCCTGTTGTGGCAAGAAAAGGAACAAGTTGCGCCATTTGCGTTGTCTCTGTATTAATGGCCCGGCGCAGGGCTCTCTTGACATTGTCTATGCCTGCGAATTCGGCGCTCAATGATGTAATTTCAGCCTTAGATGATAGCTGCGTTTGAGATGTTATCGAAACGCCGGATCGGCTCAGCTTTTCAAGCTCAACATACCCCACACGGAAGACTTTCGCAATGGGACTTGCATGAAGATGTTTACCCTTTACAAAAGCATCGGAAAGATCTCGGCTTTTCCAGAAAAAATCTGTGAAATATGCCGACTCTTTAAATGCCCTTTTAATATATCGATATTTAATTATTATAATTGCCCATGATGTAATGGAAAAAAAAAGCAGGATAAGCAACACAAACTGCACCATAAGACAAGCATTATATACCATGTGGATCAAATCGGTCTGAATCATAAAAAGAGCCCTAGTTGATTAATTTAGTAGATTATGGTAATTTTAATATTATAAAAATAATATGAACCAGGCTGCACTGTCAAGGAATTTGGATAGTTTATATTTTTGTATTAAAGCATCTGAAAACAAAAACTGGAAAAGGGCTGATTATTGAGATAGATTTGACAAAGGAGTTCGGTCTCTCAAAATCTGGCAAAACGATAACAATCGCAAGCACACGGGGTAACCAGAAGATCGAGGGTACTGATGTTGTAATCGGTTTGAACGTTTACAAATATCCAGAGAAGGGGTAAACTAAAACGTTGATCTTTTATACGAGCACCTTCAAAGGGGATTTTATGAAAACAATAGGTTTACTTGGTGGAATGAGTTGGGAATCAACCGAAATGTATTACAGAATTATCAATGAATACGTAAGAACCAAACTTGGTGGATTACATTCCGCAAAAATTTGTCTCTATAGTATTAATTTCCAGGAAATTGAAAAATCTTTACGTTTAAATGACTGGAAAGCAATAACAAAAAATCTTTCTACTATTGCAAAAAACATAGAATTATGTGGCGCTGACTTTTTACTTATTTGTACTAATACAATGCATAAAGTAGTATCTGAAATTGAAAATAACATAAATATTCCAGTCCTTCATATAGTTGATGCTACAGCAGAAAAAGTCATCAAACAAGGAATTGACACCATTGGTTTAATAGGCACGAAACCCACAATGGAGGCAGAATTCTATAAAGGACGTTTAACCGATAAATTTAATTTAAAAGTAGTGGTGCCAGATGCAAATGATCGTCAAATTGCACATGATGTTATATTTAATGAACTTTGTCTTGGTAAAATCAAAGAATCTTCAAGAAAGCAATATTTAAGAATTATTGAACAATTATCTGAACAAGGGGCAAAAGGTGTTATTCTTGGTTGTACAGAACTCGCTTTATTAGTTCAAAAAAAACATACGGCCGTTCTTCTATTTGATACCACGAGAATTCATGCAGAGAAAGCTGCTGAAATGGCATTATCATAAAAGAACCTCTCGGGGGAGTGGTGCTTGTAAACGCTGTTTTAAGGTTGAGCCCGGGCACTGTGGTTATCAGGTCTTTTTGGGTCCATTATTTGCGCTCCATAACGCCGGAGGTCTCTGGTTTTAACTTCTTTCGTTCGAAAAGCGCATAGATGACGGGGACCACCACCAGCGTAATCAGATTCGAACTGAGCAGCCCTCCGATAATGGCACGGGCCATGGGCGCCTGGGCTTCACCGCCTTCGCCGATGCCCAAAGCCAGTGGCGACATAGCCAAAATGGTGGTCATTCCGGTCATCAGAATCGGTCGGAGTCGTCTTCTGCCCCCCTCTTCGATGGCCTCTCTCAGGGGCAGTCCGTCCCGGCGGCGCAGCAGATTAATGTGATCTACCAGCAAAATGGCGTTATTCACCGCAATGCCGCCTAACATGATACACCCGATATATGACTGTATGTTAAAGGTGGTATTGGTTAAAAAGAGCATCAGGATCACACCGATAGCCGCAAGCGGTACGGAAAACATCACCACAAATGGATATCGCAGCGACTCATAGAGCGATGCCATCACCATATATACCAGGATTAAGGCCAGCACAAAACTTATCGAAAGTTCGCGAAAGGATTTCTGCTGTTCTTCGTAATCTCCCCCAAAAAGGATGTTGAAATTTCTGGGCACGGGCACCGATTGCAAGCCCTCACGTATATCGGCTAAAATGGAGCCCATATCCCTGCCGCTGATATTGGCCGTCACATAGACCACGCGCTCCTGGTCTTTGCGTTCTATGAGCACAGGCCCGCGCCTGGGGCGGACTTCCACCACGTTTCGAAGCACTACCTGCTCACCCTCGGCATTGGTGATGGGAAGGTCCAGAATATCCCGCAGGTCTTTTTTCTCCGCGCCCTCGATCTTTACCAGAATTCTATACTCGTTTCCCCCTTCCCGGTAGTTTCCCGCAGAAGATCCGGAAAGCACGGTTTGCAGCATGTTGGCAATCCTGGATACCGTAAGTTTCATATCGGCGGCCTTTTGCCGGTCCACGATAATGAGCTTTTCCGGGGTTCCGGTCTCCCGGCTCATTCTGGTGTCTGTGATGCCGGCCACATTCCCGATTATCTCCTCAACCCGACGCGCCAAAGCGTCGGATGTCTCAAGATTATGGCCGCGCACTTCCACCTGGACATTTTCATCTCCCCCTGTGCCGATTCGAAGCAAAAAGAGCCCCTGTCCGGCACGGGTGCGGATTTTGACGCCTGGTATAAAAACGAGTTTTTTGCGAAGGGCTACTGCTATCTCTTCGCTGGATCGGGTCCGTTCTTTGACCGGCTTCAGCGCAATGCGCATCTCGCCGGCATTGGACCCACGTGCCCGCCAACTGGAACCGCCGATAAATGACACTGTGTTTTCTATCTCCGGCACTTCCTGTTTGACGATGGCTTCGATTTTCTGAAAGGCTTGATTGACTAAATCGAGCCGGGTGCCCATGGCCATTTCCGCGTATACCCGAACCTCACTCTCGTCGGTTTTGGGCATTAACTCAACCCCTACCAGCGGGATAAGAAAGAGACTTCCGATCAGAAGGAGCATGGTTCCGCTTATGGTCATGATCCGATGATTCAGGGTAAAGCGGAGCAGCTTCCCGTATTCTATCTCTATTCGCCTGAAGAACCGGTCGGTAATCCGATAGATTCTGTGGCCCCAGGTGGCTCCGTTGCCTGTTTCTCTATCAACCGGACCGCGGACCCTGGACGCTAACATGGGGACGAGAGTCAGCGCCACCATCAGGGAGCAGCCCAACGAGAAGCTGACGACGTAAGAGAGCTGCTTGAACATGACCCCCGACATGCCGCGAACGAAAATCAGCGGCACAAAAACCACCAGCGTAGTCAGGGTACTGGCAATGACCGCAGCCATCACTTCCCGGCTGCCGTTTATAGCGGCCGATTCCGGTTCCTGGCCCCCTTCTCGAAGCCGGTAAATATTTTCCAGTACCACTATGGCGTTGTCCACCAGCATGCCGATGCCTAACGCCAGACCGCCAAGAGTCATCAGGTTCAATGTAAAGCCGCTGAAATACATCAAGGCGAAGGTGGCAACCACCGATATGGGGATCGTGGTGGCAATAATGGCGGTGTTGGGGATATTCCGGAGAAAAAGCAACAACACGAATAGAGCCAGAACTCCGCCATAAAGGATGGTGGTACCCACGTTGGTGATGGAGCGCTGAATATAATCTGAAGTGTTAATTATGGGGATAATATGGATCTGGGGGATTTCCCTGTTGATCCGTTCAATCTCTTTGAGCACCCCGGTTGCCACCTCCACGGTGTTTTTCCCCGACTGTTTGTTGACCGAAAGGCGCACACCAGGCTTGTCGTTTACCCGAACTATCCGGGTTACTTTCTCCCAGGCATCTTCTACTGTGGCGATTTCCTTCAGCTGAATAGGCACCCGTTCCCGGATAGCGACCACCGTGTTCCGCAACTCATCCAGGCTGTTGTAAACACCAGGAGTTCGGATGGTGATATCGAGCAGCCCCCGTTCGATGGTGCCTGCCGGAAGATTGATGTTTTCTTCCTTGAGTCGGCTTAAAAGCTGATCGATGGGAAGGCCAAGGGCTTTTATCTTCTCCGCGTTCAGGTTGACGTGAATTTCCCGATTCAGTCCGCCCCGAATATTCAAAGAGGCCACCCCGGGAATGCGCTCGATCCGGTTTTTCACCTGATTGTCGATAAGTATTCTTACCTGGATGGGGTCCAGGTTGCTGGATACTCCCATGATGAGAATCGGAAAGGAGGCAAGATCGAACTTACGCAGCCGGGGTCGTTCTGCATCTTCCGGAAGGCGCGGAATGACGCGATCCAACCGGTCCCGGATATCGTTGGCTGCTGCATCCAGGTCCGTACCCCATGTGAAAGTAACCCGAACGCTGCTTCGGCCTTCGGCAGAGACCGAAGTGACCTCTTCCACCCCCGGAACCGCGCTCATGGCCTCCTCGACGGGGCGTGTGATCAGTTCTTCGACTTCCTCGGGACTGGCGTTTTCGTATTCGGTTGTAATGCTCAGCGTCGGGTAGGTGATATCGGGCATCAGGTCGATGGAAAGCCGGGACAAAGAAACCCCGCCCACGATGATGACGATCAAAGAGGCCATGACTGTCAGCACTGGGCGCCGGACGGAAAAGCGGGAGATGTTCATGATTTACCTGGTAGAATAATCAAAGCCCCGTCTTCCAGCAGGTGATGTCCCAGGGTCACCACTGAACCGGTGATGGGCGGATTCAGCACCTCCGCCTGGACGCTGTTTACGATACCGACAGTTACTGGAACAAACCGGGCTTTTTGCTCCTGGAAATCAACAAGAAAAACCCCCTGGGTTCCGTTTCTTTTGACAAGGGCGGTTAGCGGAACCACTGTGACGTTTTCATGCTCATCGAATTGGATCTGAACCCGTACAAACATCCCCGGTTTCAGAAGCTTTTGTGCATTGGGGATTTCGATCTCTACCCTGGCCTCACGGGATTTTTCTTTTAGAAAGGGGGCTATTCGAATTACTTTTCCGGTAAACGTGCGGCCAGGAAATGCATCGGTTGAAATGACTGCTTCCAGTCCCAACTGAATCTTGGGATAGTCCCGTTCTATGACATGGATGGCGGCTATAAGCTTTTCGATATCGAGAACAGAGGCTATCGGCGTGTTTGGCGCCAACATGGCCCCTTCGTCCACAAATCGCTCTCCAATCACAATGTGCCCAGTGGTATTATTTTCAGGCACTTGAATCTGTGTGTAAGAAAGCTGTACATTGGCTATCTTCAGGGCCGCCTCTTTTTGAGATACCTGGGCAATAGCCACTTTCAGCCTGGACTGCTGGGTTTTAAATTCAGACTCTGCGGCATCGAACTTTGATTCGGAGAGGATCTTCTTTTTCTGCAATGCAACGCTTCGCTCATACTCCCTTTTTGCGTTTTCTATTGTACTTTTCTGCTCCTGAAGATTTGCCCTGGAAATATCCAGTTCAGCCTTTACCAGGCTTACCTGCTGGCAATATTCATCGTCGTCCAGCACTGCAACCAGCTGCCCGCCTTCGACCTTGTCGCCGATATTGACCAATATCTTTTCAAGCCGGCCCGCAATTTTCGGCGCCAGAATAAACTTAGAGATCGGATACAGGGAACCGGTAAAGCTTCCCACTTGCCGTATAGAGGCTTTCTTTACAAGTGCAACCTCGACGGCAACGGGTACATTTTGGCGCTCGTGCTTGAAACCTTTTCTGGAATCAGAGGCTTTTTGATAGATTTGCCAACCTAAAAAGCCGAGTCCCGCCAAAACAATGATGATGGCAAAAAATTTTTTCATGCGGAAAACCTATAAAGTTGATCAAAAATACAACGCAGCATAATATATTAAAAGATGAACGTCCAACATCGAACATTGAACATTGAACGTCGAATAATGATGTCGCTCCGCTCCTCAAATTATTCCAACATTTTTTCAGTTGCTTTTGGCCATTGAAAGGTTTCATCTCTTAGCTAAAATGGGATATTAAACAGCCGGCAACTGTTTTCCCATATGGCGGATGCCAGATATTCCGGATCTTCCTTTCTTATTTCCGCCAGCTTAAACAGAATCTGCCTGACAAATGCCGGTTCATTCCGTCTTGTGCGGTTTTTTTCCGGAGCAGGTGTTAGATATGGCGCATCTGTCTCGATAAGGATTTGTTCAATAGGAATTATAGGCACAAGCTTGCGCAAATCGGCGCCGCGCTTTTTTAGGGTCAAAACGCCTGTTATGCCGATATAAAGGCCGAAATTAATATACTGCTCCAGTTCCACCCTGTTTCCGCTAAAGCAGTGCACAACCCCTTTTCCATCCTTTCTGTGATGAGCCCTAACTATTTCTAACAGGCGGCCTTTACTGTCCCTTTCATGGAAGATAACCGGAAGGTTGCACCTGTCGGCAATCTCAAGCTGCCTTATAAACCATTTTTCCTGATCATTTTGTGGCGAATACATACGGTTGAAATCAAGGCCGATCTCACCCCACGCGCAAACCTCAAGGTTTTCGGCAAGATTTATCAGAAACTTTAAGGTTGATTCAGAACAGCTTTGTGCTTCGTGAGGATGAATGCCGACAGAGGCATAGATGCCGTTTATGGATTTTGCCAGGGCAACGGCTTTAATCGAACTTTCTTTGTCTATTCCCACCGTCATGCAGGCTGCCACCCCGGCATCATGCGCGCGTTTAATAACCGCATCAATATCTTTATCATAAGCTCTGTCGTTAAGATGGCAATGGCTGTCAAATAGTTTCATATTTTAGCTTAGATTCTCAACAACACTGCTTATGATTGATGCAAGCTTTAAAGAAGATTCCTTTGCCACAGCAATTATCTCTTCAATTGTTGATTCAACCGGCTTGTCCGGATCGTGCACATTGGTTATTGTCGATAACCCCAGCACCTTTATGCCGGCATGTACAGCAGTAATTACCTCATGGATAGTTGAAAAGCCGACGGCTTCAGCCCCTATAGCTCTTAAAAAACGCACTTCAGCGGGTGTTTCAAGGCAGGGGCCTGTCAGGCCGGCATAAACACCTTTTTGCAATGGAATCCCTGCGTCTTTTCCTGCTTTTTCAGCAATCGATGCAAGCTTTGTGTCGTATGCCTGTGTCATGTCAGGGAACCTGATACCCCAAGTCTCTTCATTTGGCCCTATCAAAGGATTTGAACCAGTGAGATTAATATGATCTTTAATAATCATTATATCGCCGGCTTTAAACAGAGGATTTATGCCTCCGGATGCATTGGAAAGAATCAGGGTTTTAACGCCTAACTCCTGCATTAACCTTATTGGAAAGGTAATATGAGATGGAGAGTATCCTTCGTAGAGATGAAGCCGCCCCTGCATGGCAATAATCTGCCTGCCATGCATACTGCCTATGAAAAGTCTGCCCAAATGACTTTCAACAGTTGAGATCGGGAAATGTTGAATATCTTTGTATTCAAAGGAGGCGTCTATATCCAGTGATTTCGTGATTTCTCCATGACCGGTTCCTGTAAGAATTCCTATTTCAGAGGGTTTCTTAATGCGTGTTTTTAAAAAAGATGCCGCTTCAATCGCTTTATGTTTATAATTTTTCATTTTCAAAAACCTCAATGGGTTATTGCTCAAAACAAGCCGCATGTTCGTTATACTTCCTGATGCACGTCCATTTTTTCGCTGTAACTCAGTTTATAATAAATATTTAAGTTTATTTAATTTTTATACCATTAGTGCTGGCACTTAAGCAATTACCAAATAAAATTAGTTGACTATTGATTAGTATATACAATTTATTAGCAAAAACACATAACTGCCCAAATAATACTTGATCAACATGATGATAGTTGTTAATATATTGTTAATAATCTTTTGCTAAGGACAGGCTTTACAGAAAGAAGGGATAAAATGGTTCAATGTGTTTTGCTTAATGCAGATTACTCATTTCTAAATGTGACAACCTGGAAACGAGCAATGTGTCTTGTGGTAAAAAGCAGGGTGCAAGTATTAAAGTATTCTAAAAAAATTGTCAGAACGGCTGAAGGAGTTTTAATAAAAATCCCTGCTGTTATGAGGCTGATAAAGCTTATTAGAACCCTGTATAGAAGTAGAGTGCCTTTCAGCAAAAAGAATATTCTCACAAGAGACGGGTTTAGGTGTGCCTATTGCGGTAATGATAAAGAAAAACTAACAATTGACCATATCATTCCTAAATCAAGAGGCGGTAAAACTTCATTTGAAAACTGTGTTTCTTCCTGTAAACCCTGTAATAATAAAAAAGGTGACCAGACGCCAACAGAGGCTAATATGTATCTCAAGGTTAAGGCCTATCAACCAACTATTGCGGAATTCTTGAGACTAAAAGTCAGGAAACTCGGCATTAATGATCTACTAAAAGATTTTGGGATATATTAAATAAAAAAGCACCCCGCCTTCAATAAACGAGATGCCCTTGCCAAAATACTAATCTCCTTCTTAAAAACTGTTAATTGTTCTCTGCCTCGAGTTTCATAAACCGTCCCTCTCTTTGGCCCATCGTTTGTAATATCTTTTTAACAGGCGGATTGACGTTGAAATTATTATTCCTCCGCTCATTATAAGAAGAATGCCGGGGACCCAAACATACTTATGATATTCAATTTTTTCATATGCTTCAAAAATACCGGCAATACTGAATAAAAATATTATAAGTAAAAAGCCGATCATTATCAAACAGGTTGTATCCGAGTCATACCACGGAGCAATTTCTTTTCTAAATAGCGGATTTTGGTGAAGACGCATAATATGTTTCTTAATATGGTTGCAATTTTTATGATAAGTTTTATAGTTAAAAATATTACAGATTTTCTACATGTCCGTCAAATTATAAAAACAGGATGCAAAGGAAGGGGTTTTCAAGGGTCTCGATATACCATGAAGTTAAGCAGGAAAACGATCTTTATACTTTTTTGTTTTACCGCGTTTATGAATCTTATATGGGGATGCGCAATAATGCCAAGAAAACTTTTAATCGAGGATTTGTCGAAGTCGTTTAAAGAGGGGGATATAATCAACACCAAAACCGGCGCGCCTGTATCTTTTGAAGAGCTTATTGCCGACTTAAGCAGGGCTAAAGTAATTTATATTGGTGAAAAACACACAGATTCAGCCCATCATAAAATCCAGTTACAGGTTATCAAAGGGCTTATTAACGCACATCCGGAACTTGCAGTCGGCATGGAGGCCTTTGATCATTCATACCAGAAAATACTGGATATGTGGTCTGCCGGCAGGCTGGATGAAAAGAAGTTTCTGGAAAGAACGCACTGGTATGCGAACTGGAAATTTAATTTTGAATTATACAAAGACATACTTGCTTTTATCAAGGAAAAACATATCAGTTTTATAGGCTTGAACATACCCTCCCATATTCCATCCAAGATAGCTGTCGGCGGAATTGAGAACTTATCTGCAGATGAAAAAAAACACCTCCCCAAAAGGATAGATATTACCAATACCGATCATAGGGCCTATGTAGAGGAGGTATTTAAAAAGCATAAAATAAGGGGAAGAGAAAATTTTGAGTATTTTTATATGACCCAGTGCGTATGGGAAGAAACAATGGCCGAATCAATAGCCCTTTATCTAAAAAAAGGGTCTATGATGGTGGTTTTGGTCGGAAATGGTCACATTATACGTAAATTCGGAATACCTGACCGGGCCTTTGATCGCACTGGAGCCGACTTTAGAACCCTTTTGTTAGCCCCCGCTGGAAGCAAGGCAGAACTCTCCTTTGCAGATTATATCTGGGTAACATCTCCAATAAAAAAGCATAATATGAGACATGTTAATAGCGGGAAGATGAAAGCTCAAAGCCATCATCCAGCGCCTAAGTAAAAATTTCTACTCTATTGTTATTCTTTAGTAATTCGCGTTAGTGCCTTCCTTTTCGATTACAATATCACAATATATTGATTTATTCATTGACAAACATACACCATGTTGTAGAATTCCATCTATTCTTAGAAAGAATTTACTCAAGTTTCGCACCCTTTAATTTATCAAAAGCGTTAGACGGTAAGGGCTATCTACTTCGCTACCCTAAACGACAAATTGTAGGTTGGGTTAAGCCGCTGGTCTGCAACTAATTTTGTTGGGTTCGCTAATTTTGCAGTGATCTCAGTGTGTTGAGGTTCTATTAAGTCAGGCGAACCCAACAAAAGTGATAACGATAACCGCTTAACCCAACCTACTATTACTCAGAAAGGAAAACAAAAGTGCTTGAAAACATAACAAAACGGGACAAAAGGATTGTGCAATTTGATTCATCAAAGATTGTAGCGGCGATTGCCAAGGCAGGCAAGGCAACGGAAGAGTTCGAGGAAAGGGAGGCAAAAAAGCTGACCCTTCGAGTTTTGACCTTAGCCCATGAGCTTCGTCTTGATCCTGCTCCTGAAGTGGAAGAGATACAGGATATTGTTGAAAGGGTATTGTTAGATTCCCCGTTTTATAAAACCGCCAAGGCCTACATTCTATACAGGGAACAGCATGCGCAGATAAGAAACATTATAGCAAAAGCAAATGTTGATCTTGTTGATACCTACATCCAGAAACTTGACTGGAAAATCAAGGAAAACAGCAACATGTGCTATTCCCTCCAGGGGCTTAACAATTATATATCATCCGATATTACAAAAGAATACTGGCTTAACCGCATCTATCCCCCTGAGTTCAGGCATGCCCATAAAAATGGCGATCTTCACATACATGACCTGAGTCTGCTTTCGATTTATTGTGTTGGGTGGGATCTGGAAGATATTCTAAAGCAGGGATTCAAAGGAGTTGAAGGCAAGGTGGAAAGCGCTGCCCCGAAACATCTTAGATCAGCTCTGGGACAAATCGTAAACTTTTTCTATACATTGCAGGGCGAGGCGGCAGGCGCCCAGGCCATTTCAAGCTTTGACACCCTCTTAGCCCCTTTTATCCGGTATGACAACCTGGATTATAAAGAGATAAAACAGGCTCTGCAGGAGTTTGTTTTTAATATTAATATACCGACACGCGTAGGATTTCAGACCCCATTTACCAATATTACTATGGATCTTTATGTGCCTTCTATTCTAAAAGATCATCCTGTGATCATAGGCGGAGTTGAAAAGGATGAGACATACTCAGACTTCCAGCCGGAAATGGATATGATAAACAGAGCCTTTGCCGATGTAATGATGGAAGGAGATGCAAAGGGGAGGGTCTTTACATTTCCTATCCCGACTTATAACATCACAGCCGATTTTGACTGGGATAATCCTAACTTTGAACCGATCTGGAAAATGACCGGCAAGTATGGAATCCCTTATTTTTCTAACTTTGTAAATTCGGACATGTCGCCCGAAGATGCCAGGTCAATGTGCTGCCGTTTGCGACTTGACAAAAGAGAGCTTTTAAAAAGGGGTGGCGGCCTGTTTGGGGCAAACCCCCTTACAGGATCGATCGGAGTGGTGACCATAAATCTGCCGCGTATAGGATATTTGGCTCAAAACGAGAATGACTTCTTTGATCGTTTAAAAAAGGTAATACTTCTTGCAAAGGAAAGCCTGTCTATAAAAAGAAAGGTTCTTGAAAAATTTACAGATAAAAATCTTTATCCTTACACAAAATTTTATTTAAGAGAAATCAAGAGCAACACCGGTCTTTACTGGAAAAATCATTTTTCCACCATCGGCGTTATCGGCATGAATGAAGCATGCTTAAACTTTTTAGGCGAAGATATTACCGGCAAACAGGGGCAGGAATTTTCACTAAAGGTCATGGATTTTATTCGTGATATGATGGCACAGATGCAGCAGGAAACCGGCGAGTTGTTTAATCTGGAGGCAACGCCGGCAGAAGGCACGTCGTATCGCCTGGCAAAGATAGATAAGAAAAGTTTCCCTGAAATTATTTGCGCCAATGAGAATGACTACCAAAAAGGGGCGGCCCCATACTATACAAATTCCACCCAGCTTCCTGTCAACTATACGGATGACATTTTCGAAACCCTGATGCTTCAGGATAAACTCCAGACAAAATATACGGGAGGCACTGTATTGCATATTTTCCTGGGAGAACTGGTAAGTGACACTATGGCCATTAAAGGTCTGATCAAAAAGGTATCAAACAATTTCAAGCTTCCATATTTCACCCTTACGCCAACCTTCAGCGTATGTCCGTCACATGGGTATTTGAATGGCGAGCAGCCGATATGCCCTGTCTGTAAACAGGAGACCGAAATTTATTCCAGGGTGGTCGGCTACCTGCGACCTGTAAAGCAGTGGAATGCAGGTAAGCAGGCTGAATTTAAAATGAGAAAGACATTTAGAGTTTGAATTGAGGAATTGAGGGATTAAGGGATTAAGGGATTGAGGGATTGAGGGATTAAAATCAACAGAATACCTTTAATTCCTCAATTCCTCAATTCGCAATTCGCAATTAAGCGAAGCGAATTTCTAAATTTATCTTGAGGATTATATGATTTTAGGTGGTTTGCAAAAAAGTTCCCTTATCGATTATCCCGGGAAGATAAGTTGCGTGCTTTTTCTTTCAGGATGTAATTTTGCCTGTCCATATTGCCACAATCCAGATCTTGCAAGGGGTTGCGTTGCAGCTAACATCAGTGAAAACAGCATCTATGATTTTCTTGAAAGGCGCAGGGAGTTTTTAGACGGTGTGGTTATTTCCGGCGGGGAGCCAACCATTCAAAAGGATCTTATCCAGCTTTGCAGAAAAATAAAAGAAATGGGATATCCTGTAAAACTTGACACAAACGGAAGCCGGCCCCGGGTTGTTCAGACCCTTATAGAGGAAGGTCTTGTTGATTATATTGCAATGGACATTAAAACCGACTCTGCTCGCTATTCTTCTTTGATGAAGAAAGATGGTCCACGTTCCGTGGGAGAGGATATAATCGCAAGCATAGGGATTATTATGAAGTCAAAAATGGATTATGAATTCAGGACCACCTGCATAAAACCTTTTATAGATGCAGATGCTATTGAAAGCATTTCCAGGCTTATCAGCGGAGCAAAGCTGTATGCCTTGCAGAAATTCCAGAATACCGGAGTATTGCAGCCGGAATTTTTCGATGGCCATGAATAC
>JAPVVG010000151.1 GCA_028571455.1 Desulfobacteraceae bacterium
AGCTCTTACACGAATAAAAACAGGATCACAATAAGGAAGGTCTGGGATGATCTCCCCTTATCATCCCGAATTATACACATGGCTCAGGGTGGTCAAAATTCGGTTAGCACAGGTGGTCAATTTTCGGTTGACATTACGATATATACCAGATTAACCGGTTGTTTAAAATGTGAAAGCGCTGGTGGTACATATTTACGAGGATTTATGGCGATAAGGCCATCCCACTGTATGTCGGCAAGGCGGCGAAGAACTTCGGGACAGAAATTAAGCGGCAGCTAAACCAACAGTATTATTTAAAGCTTTTCTCTCCTCCTTTGCGTGTGAAGACAATACAGGAAATGCACCAGGCACCATCGTCCTCGTTTTTTCCACGATGAGCGGAGAACGGAAACAGTACGCATCCGGCTCCATTTTTCTGAGACACAAGTTTTGCTTCTTCGTGGACTCGTTCAATAAGCTCTCTTAGCGATTGGATAGCATTGTCATACTTTTTTTTCGGGTTAGAAACTGAGGCGTAGAACAGGAAAGCTCCAAATTGCAAAGTAGATGTAGAATTTGCAACAAGGGCTTTACACAGTTCGGTGAAGTCTGGATGAAGGAGATTTTTAACAGCAGACCAAATCGGTGATTTGATTTCAATTGCACCACGAGGGTTACCATTAGCCCAATAGGTTACAATATCGAATCGGCCGTTGCGTCTTTCATCCTCTGCCGGTCGTCCACGACGAATAGCACCGGCTTCTTGGCGAGTTCGATCGACAGATACTTCCAATAATGCAGATGTCTTGTCTATAGATTTCAAGGCTGATGCTGCGTAAGTCGTTAAAAAATATTCGGGAGACTCATCAAACCATTCTCCTTCGCTCAATTTATTGAAATCCCGAACAGCTTTTTCTCCAGCGGTTACTAGAATAGAAATCAACTCCCCTCCACGATTTGCCCCATTTGTCATTTTTAGCTCCTTTTTCGTATGCTGTATCAACTGCGACCTGACACACAAGCACAATGAGTTCCAGAAAAACCAGATTTTCCGCCAGCCTTCCAAGATCTTTAGAAAAAAGAAAGGCTGCCGTGCGTCTGAGACCGTTATCGAGACAATAAACCTTTTTGGGATTTTTTTCCTGTACCTTTAGAAAATATCAGTATATTAGTCAACCTTTACAGGAATGTTGTCTACTATATTGGATAACTCCTACTCCTCGTATAAACTTCTTGCATCCTCCTTACCGTTTTCTCTATCTCCTCCACCAGCCACTTCGGCTTAATCACTTTTGCCTCATCTGCAAAAGAAAGCGCCCATCCTGTTAGTTCGGATTCAGATGAAGAACTGAAGATAAGTCTTATTTTTCCATCAGCTTTTTTAACGATCTTCTGATTAGGACTCCATATTCTCTCGGCCACGTATCCGGCTGATAAAAACGAACGAGGATAATTTCGTTGCAATAGCCTCTTTTGAATGGTAAAATAATATTAAATTATAAGGAGGAGGAAGCTATGCTCACAGCCGTAGAAGCAATTATCGAAAAAAATGGGAAAGTTCGCCTTCAGCAACCTGTTCATCTGACTGAACCTTGTCGAGCGATAGTTACGATTCTTGATGAAAAATCGGAAATTATCAGTGAAACAGCTCTCCTAAGCGAAGCGTCTCTTTCTGACTGGAATCGTCCAGAGGAGGATGAAGCATGGTCTCACCTTCAGAAAGTTCAATAGTACTCGATAGATTGGAGCAAATCTTGAATAGTGAATAGGAAATGCGGTAAGGATGGATGGAGCCCTTCGAGGGATTATTAGGATGAATAAGATGGATTCCCTGGCGGGAACGGATGAAAAAAAAGACGAAAAAGGAAAAAATTATGGAGTACACGATACCTATACCCGACGATGTGGCCCTACAAATTAAAAATCAATGGCCCGATATTCCCAGACGAGCTCTCGAAGCATTTGCCCTGCAGGCTTATCGGAATGGTGTTATTACTGAATATGAGGTACAAAAACTGCTCAAGATATCGTCTCGCATGGAGCTGGATGCTTTTTTGAAAGAATCTAATGCCCATATCGACTATACAGAAAAGGATCTTCAACAAGACATTGAAAACATAAGAAAGTCTTTCTTGAAATGAAAGTGGTCTCCGATACTTCTCCCATTTGTTATCTCTGGCTCATTGGCCACATTGACTTGTTGCCAGGTTTGTTCGATTACATCTTTATACCAGAAGCTGTCTGTTTTGAACTTAAAGATAAAGGGGCACCCGCCGGCCTTAGAAATTGGATGAATAACCCACCAGCATGGTTAAAGGTTGAATCTGTGAAAGGGAAGCTTGATCCATCTTTGCATCGGTTGCATCCGGGAGAATCTGAGGCTATTTCTTTAGCTCAAAGGATCTCGGCAGATCTTCTGCTATTAGACGAAAAGGCTGCCAGGCAAGCTGCTATCGAACAGGGCCTTAGGATATCAGGATTGTTAGGCATACTGAATGAGGCAGCATCCAGAAAGTTATTGGATTTGCCTGAAGCAATCGAACTTCTACAACATACAAATTTTCGGATTGCGCCGCATATTCTTCGAAGCCTTTTGTATAAGCACTATCGATAACAATCGTCAGAAAAAGTCCCCAATTGGTGTCCCAATGCCAATGGGCTTCAGAGACAAGCTCATCACTGAGAAAATCATGCAGGTTTTGATACGAAACACTGCGATGCACATTAATATATAAATTGAGCTGCGTAGCCACGTCAAATACAAAGTTATGCAGGTTGATTTATAATTGATTATGAATATACCTTTCCCATCCTCTTGATGGTCTGACTTACTTTTTTCACGAGCCATTTTGGCTTAACTACTTTTGCCTCATCTGCAAAAGAAAGCGCCCATCCTGTTAGCTCGTATTCAGATGAAGCGCTGAAGACAAGTCTTATTTTCCCATCAGCTTTTTTAATGATCTTCTGATCGGGACTCCATATTCTCTCGGATACGTATCTGGCTGACCATCCGCTAAATTCCACCTCTGCCTTAAAGGAATCCTCCTTTATGATTCCGAAATCCTGGTTAAAGATTTTCTCAAAGTCATATTTTTTGGGGAATTTGAACATCCTTTCTGTTAGTTCAACCTTTTTAATTCTTTGCATTGCTAATAAGGGATCAAAATCAGGTTCTTTGTATGTTTTTCCGGGTTTTCTCGCCATGCCTGCGTGGAGGTAAATCGTGTCATGGTGTGAAAAAATCTTGAGCGGTTTTATGTAAAAGGTCTTTAACTTTTCCGACATAATGGCTTGGTAATTGATTTTGCATATCCTTTTTTTCTCCATTGCCTCTAACAACATGCGAATGCTTTCCTGATAAGGCGTATAGTCAATGCTTCCGGGGCTAAATGACGCAAAAGGGTGAGACAACAGCGTTTTATCTTTCGGGAGAAGCGCCTGGCTTTTCTCAAGCGCCCGTGTTGCCTCTTTAAAAAGCTCTTTGCCCAATAAATGCTCTGAAAAGGCTTTGCACATCCTGAGAACATTCATCTCCGTTTCTGTAAGATTGATGGCAGGGAGTATCTGTCGCGGCTTCTTTAGTTGGTAATATCTTTTGTTTCCCTGCATGCTCTCTTCAATATCTACGCCATACGATCTTTGTATATCATTTACCAATCGTAACACTGTCTGTTTTGAACACTTGAGCATTTTAGAAAGATTTGTGAGTGAATGGCTTTGTCCTGAAAACATAAGCCTTGCAAACAGGCTGATCAGTTTTTCTCCATAACTCATATAAGGACTTAATTTCTCAGGCATAAAATACCTCCATGGAAAAGAATTTCCGTTCCGTAATATGGAATGCTAACATGTTATAATATAAAGAAACAAGTCAAAAGGAGATTGATCATGCCGAAAAAACATCGAAGAAAAAAGCAAATACTAACAGATGCCAAAGCAACCCTTGATAAGAACGAATGCTTTGCCTTGGAAAAGTGTACTTTATATCTGCGGCGGCACTTAGACCGCTATTTTACCCTGGATGAAGAAACCATGAAGATACTTTGTTTTACCTTGAGAGGTGGAATGCGGCAGGTCAACGAATATATCTTAGATTTGTTAGATGATTCCCGGAAAATGAGATTTGAAGAAGAGTTTTCCGAATGCGGACTTGATTCCGAAGAGTATTCCGATCTTGCTGCTCGCATGCTGGCAAAGGTCAAAACAGGTTGCCTCCGCAAATTCAAACAGTTCATCTTTCACCTGTTGGAACAGAATCTCAAAAAGTACCAGTATAGTGGTAAATCTGATCTAAAAAAAACCATAACTGCAATTAAGAAAATGTTTAATCTTACGGACCAGGAGGTTGAGTTTAGTATATTCCTCTTTATAACCGCAGGTTACGAAATTCCCCGCGATTTTTTCACTTACCACTTAAAATGCGACGAATTTGCCGGGAGAAAAAACCTGATCAATATCCTGAATTTAACTCAAAGGGAATTCAACAAGATATTAGAAGGAACTCTTGCAAGAACAGGTTTGGTGGAAATAAGCGGTTTTGATCTGAGTATTACAGATGACCTTATAAGTTTAATCCAAAATTCCTCGACCCGCTCATTTACAAAAACTTTTTTCTCCAAAATGCCGCCTAATACCGTGCCGCTTGAGTATCATTTTGTTGAGCAGGAACAAACCAAACATATCCTGGAGCTTTTAAAACACAAACCAAAAACAGCAACGCATATCCTTCTTTATGGCTCGCCGGGTACTGGAAAGACCAGCTATGCCTATGGGCTGGCCGAAAAATTAAGAATGCCGGCTTATGAAATTGTAAGGGGAGATGACAATAAAACCAGCCAGAGGCGAGCCGCAATTATAGCATCTCTCAACATGACAAATTCGGATAAAGGTTCTCTTATTCTAATCGATGAGGCTGATAATATTCTGAACACATATTTTTCGTGGTTTATGAGGGGCGAAACTCAGGATAAGGGCTGGCTCAACCAGATACTTGAAGAACCGGGAACAAGAATGATCTGGATTACAAATTCCATAGATGGCATTGAAAAATCGGTGTTAAGGCGTTTTGCCTATAGCCTTTGCTTCAAGCCATTTAACCGGAAACAGCGCATCCGTCTCTGGGACTCTGTGTTGAAAAACAACATGGCCGAACCTCTCATGTCGGATACTGATATTACGGATCTTTCCAGACGTTATAAGGTCAGCGCCGGCGCTATGGACATAGCAGTAAAAAAAGCTGTTGAAAAAGGCACAAAATCGAAAAAGAGATTTCATAAGGCTGTAACCCTGACCCTTGATTCACACGAAAGCCTGCTTAATTACGGTAAAAAGCACAAGGATAGAGACAGTGTAGAAAAGAACTACTCCCTGAAAGGATTGAATGTTCAAGGGAATATGCAGTTTTTGATGAAGCAGCTTGAAAAGTTCGACAACTATCTTCAGCAATCCGATGGAAACAGCAGGATAAATATGAATCTTCTCTTCTATGGCCCTCCCGGCACCGGCAAGAGTGAACTTGCGCGTTATATTGCCTGTCATCTAAATAAAGAATTAATCTGCAAGAAAACCAGCGATATTCTTGACAGCTTTGTAGGAGGCACAGAGCAGAACATCAAAGAAGCATTTGAAGAAGCCGAGTCAGAAGAGGCTGTTTTGATAATAGATGAAGTTGATTCCCTGCTTTTCAGCCGTGATCAGGCAGAGCGATCATGGGAAATCAGTTTTACAAATGAATTCCTGACACAGATGGAAAGATACCGGGGAATCCTTATCTGTACGACAAACAGGTTGAAAGGTCTTGATAACGCTTCGATACGCAGGTTTAATTATAAGATCGGTTTCAATTACCTCAAACCGGACGGCAATGTTATATTTTACCAAAAGCTCCTGGAGCCTCTGACCGCCACTTCACTAAATAAAGTCACCAAAAAAGCGTTGCAAAAAATTGCAGATCTTGCCCCGGGGGATTTCAAGGTTGTTCGGGATAAGAATTTCTTTCATCAACCTGAAGAGCTTAGTCCTCAATCATTGGTACAGGCATTGCAGGAGGAAGCTGAGGTTAAGAGATTTCATAGCGGGCGAAAACATATAGGGTTTTAGGCGGTGAATTTTAGATAAGTCTTTGGTCCGGTTAATTAAAAAAAATGACCAACCGACAATGTTCCGGTTAGCAATTAAGGAGGAAAAAACAATGGAATCTGTGCTGACGGGACGTTCGTGCTGAGCGTGCATGACTCTAAAATATGGAATGGCAAAATCCCCCTTTTTTGTTTTATAATTTAGAACAATTATACTTTTTTTCGCTTTCAAAAGCAAATACTTAAATGGCCGGCAGCGCTAAAGGTGCCAAATCATCTAATATGGTTTAGGATTTACTCGCCGTAAAAAATCTGCTCCCATGGACCAAAGTCCAGGCTGCCATAGCTGTTATGTGCATTGCGTTAACAAGCGCCAGTTCCTTTAAAAAGTTTTCCCATTCCACCCGAACATTTTCCCTTTAATATCCTTGAAATCAATATAGATGCGATCTTTGGGTACTCCCAGTTCCTGCCCGATAAAACCGCAGATCTTTTCGGACAATTCCGCAGTGCGATCTTTGGGCAGGCCGATGCTTTTAAGCTGGACAAACACCGTTGGTTCGTCAATGCCACCTAAGATCAGCGGTGTCTCGGGTTTTATGGAAATCATGACATACGGTTCGGGTTTTCCCAGCAGACCGGCAATAAATGCTGAAGTTTTTTTCAACAGCTCCTGGTTGGATATTTGGTCAATGGTTTGGTTGGTTTCGATACTGAAATATGGCATGGTGTTTCCTTTCGTCTATTTATATGGTAATTTAAAAAATCATTTTACTTTCTTACGGACTTTTGTCAACGTGTGGATTTAACGTCGATTTTGGAAAATAGTTGATCTATCATAACATTCAGGTTAGTATTTTTTCAAGTTTTCTATAAAATAAAAATGGAGAACAGAGATGGAAAAACAGGAATGGAATCCAGGCAGACTGCTTCAATTATCAAGTCAGTACTGGGCAACATGCACGCTTCATGCCGCAGTTAAGCTCGATGTGTTTGCTGCAATAGGTGACAGGCAGCTTTCAAGTAAAGATATCGCACAGAAAAGAAACGTAAACAAAGAAGGAATAACAAGGCTTCTTAATGCCCTTTCAGCCATGAATCTGCTGGAGAAATCAGATGATAAGTTTTCCAACACCCATACAGGCAAAACTTTTCTCTCAAAAGACTCTCCAAAGTATATCGGCAATATCATCACCCACCATCACCACCTGGTAGATTTATGGTCCAAGCTGGATCAGGCTGTTGAGACCGGAGCGCCTGTCAGAGCAAGAGTGTCTCATACCAGCGCGGAATGGAGAGAAAGTTTCCTTATGGGTATGTTCAATTTGGCCATGAACCTGGCTCCTGTCCTGGTTGATGAAATAGATATTTCCGAACGACATCACATGCTTGACTTAGGCGGCGGGCCCGGAACATATGCCATCCATTTTTGCCTGAAGAACCCTGGGCTTAAAGCCACAGTTTGCGACCTTCCCACCACCAGACCTTTTGCGGAAAAAACCATTGAAAAATTTGGTCTAACCGACCGGATAGATTTCATGGACGGCAACTATGTGGAAGAGGGCATTGAAGGGGTCTATGATGTGGCCTGGCTTTCCAACATTCTCCACGGAGAAGGCCAAAAGGAATGTCAGCGGATCATCGAAAAGACTGTTTCAGCCCTGGAGCCGGGAGGTATGATAATCGTGCATGATTTTATTTTAAACAGCACAATGGACGGTCCTCTTTTTCCCGCACTCTTTTCCCTTAATATGCTTTTGGCCACGCCTGCCGGCCAGTCATATTCTGAAAAACAGATAACCGACATGCTCGCCAAAGCCGGTGTAAAGGAAATCCAACGCCTTCCTTTCCAGGGCCCAAATGATTCTGGGATTATTGCAGGTGTGGTTTAACGCGAGTGTTTCGTGAAAATATTGGGCCTAACCCTCTGAACAATATATAAAAACGTATTCTTCATCATTTATGTCAATGACGATATTGCCGCCTCTTGACTCGGCATAAACAATCCAGGCCGGTTTATCATCCCTGGCGCATGCAACCTGGGGGACGACCCTGCCGGTTTTCCGGTCATACCAGGCAAGCAAAACAGGAGCGGGCGTTAGCTCTTTTGCCTTTTTAAAAGCAATTTGCTTAACTGAATCAAAATCGAGTTTATTGTCATCTATTTTTAAGGATATCGGATTATCAAGATAGGGTTTTATTGAATTATTGTGTGCGTTCATCTGCTTTCCTGTATAAAGCTTTGGAGACCTTTGGTGATATGCTTTTGGGAACAAATTAAGATTTTTATTGGTGCCCCCGGCAGGAATCGGACCTGCGGCACATGGATTAGGAATCCATTGCTCTATCCACTGAGCTACGGGGGCGCAGTCTATTCGATATATAATTTTTGCCCTGGATATATTTTGCTTCTTGGTGTCAGGCGGTTTACGCGTAGAAAACGTTCGAGAGGCATATTGTGCAGCTTTGCAATAGTAAAAGGGCTGTCTCCTCGTTTTACCCTGTATATTCCAAGACTTTTACCTGACGCATTTTCTATATTACGCCCCGGTATCTTCAAGACTTGTCCTATATGAAGATTTGTTGAAGACAGCTTGTTTGTTCCCTGAATTTTTTTTGTTGTTGTACCATAACGTCTGGCAATAATCCAGAGCGAATCGCCGCTTTTAACAATATGAGTGGTTGCTTGCCCATATTTTGATTTACTATATTTTTTTGGTTTGGGAATAATAGTTCCTTTTTGCGGTATTTTAAGTATTGTTCCAGCAACTATATAATTTCGTTTATATATCTTATTTGCCCTGGCAATTTTTGACATGCTGGTCCGGTATTTCCTGGCAATTGTTGAAAGGGTTTCTCCTGTTCTTACCCTGTGCTTTACGTAGGCAGGTCTTGGCAGATATGAAACAGGTATATTGTCCAGACATGCGAGCAGAACGCTGCCTTTGCCGCGCGGAACTTTGAGAGGATATTCATTGCCGGGCAATATTTTATACCTAAGCTCTGGATTAAGTTGTTTCAGGGTTTTTTCTGATGACCCGATCTTTTTGGCTATATCCTTGAGGCGCACCTGTTTTGTTACAATGATTGTTTCATATTCTAAAGGTTGATCGAGATCTGTTGAATCAAGCCCGTACTTTTCCATATCCTTAAGTATATGAAGGACAGCCAGAAATCTGGGGACATATCTTGC
>JAPVVG010000152.1 GCA_028571455.1 Desulfobacteraceae bacterium
CTCCTTGTCTTCCACGCTGTGCCCACCGACCAGAACTACATCCGCCTCCTTCATCTTGTCCAATCCTCCCTGGATGATTTTTCGGAGAACGGAAATATCCATATCTTTAACCGGAAACGCCACAATATTCATGGCCGTTTTAGGAATACCGCCCATGGCATAGACATCGCTTAATGCATTGGCCGCAGCTATCTGCCCAAACCAGTATGGATCATCTACAATCGGTGTGAAAAAATCCACGGTCTGAACAATGGCGATATCATCCGTGATTTTATAAACTCCGGCGTCGTCCGCACGATCCATCCCTACAATCAAATTTGAATTCGTGGGAAATTCAATTCCGCAAAGCGCACTCTCCAGGTCCCCTGGAGGCAATTTCGAGGCTCAGCCAGAACCTGCAACTGTTTCAGTAAGGCGAAGCTCTTTTACTTTCTGCTCTACCATTTTTTATTTCCTTTTATGAGCGCAAGGTAGCTGTCAAACGCATGTGGTTTGTGAGAAGATCAAGTGCAGGCAATATACCGGTTACCACCACGTCTGCAGACAAAATAGCAGAAGTAGCCGCTCCCTCATCCTGCACAACCGCTATGCCAAGCGCCGCCTTTTTGAGCATCATTACGTCGTTGCGGCCGTTTCCGATGCATACAGCCCTGTCCGCGCCCAGTCTATCTACATATTCCATTTTGCCTTTGTCCTGAGCCTCGACCGGCAAGACATGTATCTTGCATGGAATATCAGAAAGCTTTTTCTCGACCCCTCCAAATGTATCTGCTGTCAAGACGTGAATTTCGACGTGCCGCGCAAGGGCGATTAAACGTTCTTTCACCCCATAAGCAGGTTGGCCGTCAACAGCTATCGTGCCGTTGTAATCCAATATCAGACGCTCAAGCCGCAATCTGCCAAAGCCCGGTATATCTATTTCGATCATGATAAGCGCACCTCAAATTAGGAATCAGTTTTACTTCCGTGCCTGGCTGCAGTTTCCAGGTCGGATAGAAGCTTTTCCAGGCTAAAATCATATTTTTTTGCAACATCCTGTAAGGTCTCAAAAAGCGCCTGGCAGCAGACGCATTCACAGGCCTGCTTATCGTAGAGTTTGAACACCGCCTCTGTCTTTTTATACTTAGAGATCACATCCAGCACCGTCATCTCCGGGAAAATCAAGGTTTCTTTTCTATTTGCAAATTTGTCTTTGTATTTCATTATTATTACTGAGAATCTCTTCCAGAGCCTTTGGTATATGCAAAACAATTTCCATTACCTGGGTAGCCGGCGTTGGCCGGGCATAATACCCTGCTAATCGATTCGCCTTTGCAGCAACAATCGCGGCTTTGCTGACTTCCATTCCCGATCCAATCAAAGCCGCCACAATACCGGTGAGTGTATCCCCTGTGCCGCCCATAGCCTCCATAGCCTCACAGGCAGGGCTGTCAACCATTGCCTTAATCCCATCCTGATCAGCGAGGTAATCCTTTGCTCCCTTTACAAGGAGAAAGCGCGAGGCATCTTTATGGGCATATGCACGTTTAATCATATCCGGCACACGCTTTTCATCCTGAAGAATAAAGCCCCGTGTGTAAAATGGATGTGGCGCGTCCTCATCGGCCAGAAAGGCCATCTCTCCAACATCGGGTGTAAACAGATCATATGCAGCAGCCTGACCGCTCATCTTGGCTGCATACATAAATCCGGCATCAGCAATCAGGATAGGCTGTTTTGCCATCTTTTTTATAGCAGATAAAACACGGTTGTGCCAGTCTACATCCGGCTGAAGATAATGAAACGTGATGGCAGAAAACCTGGATCCACCAAGATTCTCAGTCAGATATTCATAAAGATTTCGGCTGCCCTCTCCCAGGCCAATGTCTCCAATTAGATACCCAAAAAGTTCCGATTGTCCCAGCATTTCTCCGGTTTTGACAGCCGCGGCCAGCAGAGCCGGAGTTCCGCGGTTAACATGGACCCGCTTCCCCTGGATGCAGATTTCATCATCTTTTAGACTGACTTTTCCTGTTGTTAGGGGAAACTTTTCATCAGGAACGGTTCCCACTATGGCGAGCATCGGCGCAATATCTCCTCATAAGCCAGTTGCAGCGCATATCCGCAGAGAGTATGACCGATTTCCGTGGGATTTGGCGCTTCGAACAACGATTTGCCAACCATTTCCTGCGCCAGATATGGAACATCTGGGCATCCTCCACCTGATATGTTTACGATATTTAAGGTCTTTTTCTCAACAGTTAATTTCATATTAGCAGCGCGAACCATCAGGTATTGGTCAAAGTCCTTAATCTGAAAAAGATCCACAGGCCGCAATAAAGGACTGCTGACCGGGACTATTTCCAAAGGCGAAGCACCGGCTTTCTGGAGAGTCCTTAAGATATTCAGCTCTTCAATAAGCGGAAACTCGACAACCAGATCGCAACCGCTTTGAATTTCAGGCGGCGGCCCCATAACCCGGATTTTCCATCCTGATGCCTTAAGAACCTTCTCAGCACGGATCACCTCGCTGGTATGTTCAAATACCAGTATGCCTCTGTCCTGATCAGACTCCGGCAATTTTTTTTCTTTTTTCGGTTTTAAAAATTCAAAAAATGACATTTCTTATTCCTTTTGTATAGGATTTAGGAATTTAGGAATTTAGGAATTGAAGGTATTCTGCTGATTTTAATCCCATCCGCAGATTACGCAGATTTCCGCAGATTTCCGCAGATTATTTAAATATTTTATCCATCCAATCTTCCAATCATCCAATTTCTCAATTCCAGCATTCCAGCATTCCCTCAACCACTCAACCACTCAACCAATTTTCTACTCGACCAATTCCCCAATTCCTAAATTCCTTAATTCCTAAATTCCTTAATTCCTTAATTCTTCTTAATGGTAAGCTGATATCCTCCTTCATCCTCCTGAACATCAGCAATCTCCCAGCCCTGGCTTTGTGCGGCCCGGCTCACATTCTCTTTTGAGGTGTCTGTATCCACCTTTATTAGTATTTCCCCTTTTTGTATCTCCTTGATCTTATCCAGTGTCATCAAGACCGGTTGGGGGCAGGAAAGTCCTCCGGCATCAACAATTATACTCATAATTTTACCTCCCTAATTTACTCTTTTTCTCATCGTAAAACCGATAAACAGACAGACTATAAGACCGATAACAACTGCCGCAATACCATGTGGTCCAACTCCATTAGGCGAACTGGCCAGACCAAAATTATGGGCAAAACCTGCTCCTACAATCATACCAAACACAAAGATCGCAGCATCGCCGTCACCTTCACCTGCCAGAAAAAGCTGCCGTCCAGGACATCCTCCGGCCAGAGCAAAAGCAAGCCCTGACAGAACCATCCCGCCAAAGTTCCAGATTTGCATGGTATGGGCCACAGGCTGCCTGGCAAAGCCTGGGTGAAATTGTCCAACAATCAGGTTCGTTATGAAAGCAAAGATAACAACCATAAGAAGTCCCAGGAAGAGGTGGGTCTGTCGAAACAGAATCAAATCCCTGAACGCGCCCATAGTACAGAAACGGCTTCTCTGGGCGGCAAATCCTATTGCGAGACCTACGGCAAGAGATATGATCAGGGGAGCATGCATAGCGCCGGGACCTTTTAGACTGTAAAACAGGATTCCGCTTTTGCCCTGTCCTTCGATATGTGGAAAAATCAGCATTAGTAAGAGAAAGCCAAGCATGGTCAAAGGCAATAACCATCCTGCCGAGGTGTATGTCTTCTGAACACGCCCCAGGTTATATCCGCCTTTTAGAAAAAGAGTGCCTATCCAGATACCGCTTATGAGTCCTAACAATGCAAAAATTGCATTCCCGTCACCAGCGGCAAAACGCAATAAAGCCCGCCATGGACATCCCAGGAAAACAAGAGACCCGATCATGGCAAAAACGCCCAAAACAAACCTGACAATGGGCGCCGATCCTGTTCTCGGCCGAAATTCCTTAAAAATATAGGCGGCAACCAATGAGCCCAGGACAAACCCGATAATTTCGGGTCGCATGTACTGGACCACGGCTGCACGATGAATCCCGATTGCCCCTGCAATGTCCCTCTCAAAGCAGGCCACGCAAATACCCATGTTTCCGGGATTGCCCAGCTTCTGCAAAAGCGCGGCAATAGTCCCAATAAATGCTCCTACCCCTATAATCCCCCACCGAGTTGCAAAAATATTTTTCAATTGTGCCATTTAGTTCCTCCTTTCATTGATTTAGCCACAGACGCACCCCGGTACAATCTTCCGGATCTATGGGGCAGGCACAAACATGCACAGACAAGATAATGAAAATCTGTGTTCGCGGGGTGTGTCTAAGGGATGAAAATTTTTCGGCCAAACCCTGTGCCTACCGAACCCGGGCAGAATTTATGTAATACGCTCAGGTAAAGCCGAAAAATTGATACATGGATAAGCTCCTTGTTGGAATGTTAGATATTATTTAATATAGAGGTTATTCCAATGTGTCAAACTGGATATTCCGATAATAGGATGGGTTTTTTATAGAAAAAACCGATTAGTTTCCTTCAATGCCATTTTTTCTTTAAGCTTTTCGCTTCCAAAACGCATAAATATCGATAATTCCGCATCAATAACTTGACTTTGCCTAAAAATAGTTTATCATTAAATGAATTGATAGGAGACCGTTGAAACATTTTGTAATGGTCTCAATAGATGCCTGTGTTTATTTCACGGGCGGGTTTCGTTCCGAAGGAAATATCCATTTGTTAAAAGTGGCGACCTGAAGTTTGGAACCATGAAAATTTTTTGAAAGGAGGGTGTCACTATGACTAATGGAATTGTAAAATGGTTTAGCGATAAGAAAGGCTACGGTTTCATCGAACAAGAAGAAGGGCCGGATGTATTTGTTCATTATTCAGGAATCAAAGGCGAAGCCTTCAAGACTCTTCATGATGGCGATCGGGTTACCTTTGACATAGAGCAGGGTCAAAAAGGTCCTGCTGCAGTAAATGTAACAGTAGTTTAGGCCATTATTTGAAACAAAAAAAGCGTTCCATTATAATTCAATGGAACGCTTTTTTTTATCAGGTCTCTCTGATTTAGGGAAACATAAGGGAGTTACTCAATTGGATAGCCTGCTTTTGTCCAGGCATTCCAACCTCCGTCCATATTTTTGACATTCTTGTATCCCATTTTACACAAGGTACAGGTAGCCAAGCTGCCCCGACCCCCTGATTTGCAACATATAATAATATTAGCATTCTTATCAGGCACTGCCTTGGCAATCTTGAACTCCAACAGACCCCTTGCAAGATGCATGGCTCCAGGGATATGACCCATCTTAAATTCTTTGCTGGTCCGGACGTCTAAAAAGATATATCCCCCTTTGTCTAATAAAGCCTTGGCATCAGCAACCGACACCTCACAGATAGTCGCTTTAGCCGCGGTCACAAAATCATGTTTTGTCAAGTCCTTGGCAATGGCTGTTGGAGCAGCCAGAGCCAAACCAAAAACAAAAGCTAATACAAATACAAACAACGCGCGTCTTTTCATGTGATTTCCTCCTTTAACACTTAAAAGTTAAATAGTTTTACGAAAGTTATTCATCTAGCCTCTTTTTGGGAATTAGATCTCTCGGCACTATAACGTTTTTGTTTGCCTTCAAATATTTCCTTTTTACGTCCTTTTTCAGCAGAAACAGGTCCTTATTTCCATGACAGGCATTGCATGTTTTGTTCTGGGCAGTCTGCCGCCTGATATTATGCGGTGTAGCCAGTTTCCAGTTAGGAAGCCTGTCAAAGTTGGTCAAACCCTTTTTTACAAACAACTTAAAGGTATCCTGATCTACCGGGATTTGACGGAGTGTCACAAACTTTTCAGGCCTGTCCTTTGACTTCAAAGGATTAAGGCCAATTTTAAAGTCAATTGATGAGCTTTTGAATCCCGATCCTAAATGGCAGGTACTGCAGTTAAGATATGGCTGGGAATGACAGACCCGGCAACTCACCTGATCTTTGTGTATCCAGTGATTTTTAACATTTTCAGATTTTGCGTCATAGATGTCTTTATGGCAGTCTATACATTTTGGGCCGTTTTTCACCTCGTAACGGTTAGCATAATCCTTGCCATCTCCGTGCATCTCATCCGCCTTGTGACACTTGGTGCATTTAAAGTATTTCTCTTTATGAATATCAGGTGGTATTCCCTTATTCTTGCCAAGAAATTCATTTCCGACACGGCTGCTGTGACATACAGTACAAACCTGATCCATTGGCGGCCTTTTCTGGAAAAGGTGCCCTTCCATCAGCCCGCCTTCAGCAGCGTCCGGACGGCTTATATGGCACTGGCCACAACTGCTGTGGCACTCTTTGCAATGGCCCTCTCTGGCTGCATCTACCTTTGCACACACAGACTTGTCCGGATTGGCCCTCATGTCTATCATTTTCTTTTTAGGAGCAAGGCTTATGTGAAGATTGGTCTGATAATTTTCTGCAATCTCCTCATGGCATGATCCGCAGACTTCGGAAGGATCAGGATAGGACGGGTCCTTGACAAGGCCTTCATGGGCTTTCTTCCAGTCAGGTTCGTTTGGATCGCCGCCGTGGCATTCTTCACAGCCAATTCCCCCATGATTTTCATCCTCTGCAAACTCACTATCAACAAACAACTTTTCGTGCGGCGCCAACGGCGCCAAATCTACAGATCCTCACCCTCCCCCTGCGGGTTCGGTTGATTTGCCTTTGTTGGCTTCAGCAATCTCTCTCGTAATCTTTATCAGGTCCTTTGCGCTTGTATGACAGGTAAAACAATAACTTTCTTGCTCGGCAGACCACGCTTTTTGGCTGTCAAAAGACAAAAACAAGGAAACAGCAAAGATTAACCCTATACTAACTGCAAATTTAATGACTTTCATGATTTTGCTCCTTAATCGTTAGTTTTGAATTGCAAAAACAAGCGCCTTCCCCGCGGCTTGCTGCGGGGAAGGCGAGCAAATCTGAAAATAGCAAATTTCCTTACACTCGAAGATTCGCCGTCCCGCTGTAGCAGGACTGCGGGGAGCTTCAATCCAAGCCTATGGAACTGAGAATCGTTTAATCTTTCAGACAAATACATAACCATTACCTTTTTCTACTTTTTTTAATTACCAAATAGATCTGAAGTTGTCAAGTAAAACATAGACACCCCGCAGGGAAACGTCAAAATCGATGCAAACACAAGAAAGCAACATAGTTTCAAAAGGTTGAAGACTCACGCAAAGGCGCAAAGACGCTAAGGTTTTCTTTTTTTGTTCTTTGCGGTCTTTGCGGCTTTGCGTGAGAAGAAGCATCTATTAAAAAATCAAGCATAACGCGGCATATTGGAGAAACGGTTCTCCTTTTATCCATGATTAGATAAAATTTTCGCAACAGGGAAAACCCCTTTATTTTTAAGACCTTAAGCGATCCTGTTTCAAGCTCGGTCTCCAGAGCCCTTGAAGACAGGATAGACACACCGAGGCCTGCCTTAATGCCTTCTTTTACCGCTGTGGAAGATCCAAACCGGGCAACAACTTGAAGGGAATCAACAATCTTTGGTGCAGAGGGGCCAAGATACTCTTCTATTATTCTCAGGGTTCCTGAACCGACTTCCCTTAATATAAAGGGCTCTTTAGAAAGCTCTTTTATATCAATCTGTTTTTTCTTGGCCCACCGGTGGTGCCTGGGAACAGTAAGAACCAGTTCGTCATTCCATAATGCATGATATGTAAGGTTTTCATGTAAACCCTTTGACCCGACAATGCCCAGATCAAAATCACCCTGAAGAATGCGACGTTCGATTTCATCTGTATCTGCAATGGTCAACATAACTGATATTGATGGGTATTTTTCATTAAAAAGTCCAATAGATTTGGGAAGAATGTATTCCCCGGGAATTGTGCTTGCGCCTATGTGAACCTCCCCTTTTTTAATTCCAAGAAAATTTTCCATCTCAAGGCGCGCCGTTCTTTTCATATCCAACAGCTCTTTTGCGTGCTTATATAGAAGTTTGCCTGCCCTGGTCGGAATAACCTGCCGGCCCAATCTATCAAGCAGTTTTACCCCGACCATGCTTTCCAGAGAGGCAATTCTCTCGCTGACAGAGGCCTGCGCTAAAAAAACAGCTTTGGCTGCTTTTGAAAAACTCTTCAGATCAACTACTTTGCAAAATATTTCCAATTGCCGGAAATCGAAATCTATCGACGGCTTTTTAATGGATTTCTGTCTCATTGAATCTTTTCCTTTTGAAATTCTAATCCGGTTTTATATCCACCACAGTGTCGCAAAGGATGCAAAGAAGTTCCTCTTTTCATGAAATATTTGGATTAAACAACTTCTTGTATTACATAATAATTTTTAGTAGAGTCAACTTTATTTTAATTTTGAGTAGAAATATATGAATGAAAATAAGGTTGCCGCTATGTTTGATTTTCTTTTCAAAAAAGAACACCGTGTTGAAACGTTAATTTTTGAATACATGGACACATTGAAACTTATCCAGGAAAGCTTTTTAGATGCAATTAATGCCTGCCTTGAAGATGAAGACCACAAGTGTGAAGATTTTGAGTTTCTTATCACACAGACCCACAAGCACGAGTCCAGAGCGGACGATATCCGTGATGAGATAAACAACTTGATGTACAGCAAGGCGCTGATTCCTGATTCACGCGGGGATATAATGCGGCTTATTGAGTCAATAGATATGATCCCGCATTTTTTTGAACGTATTCTGTTTATTATGCAAACTCAAAGAGTAAGTATCCCTGACTTCCTTGTTTTAGATGTTAAGGATCTCATACGCATCAGCCTTGAGAGCTGCGACCTTTTATCCAAACAGATGGCTCTTCATTTGAAGCAGAAACTGGGTATCCGTTCCCTGCTCAGCATTATTGACACAAACGAAAGCCACTGCGACCATATTGAACGGCGTATTATCACTAAGATCTTTGATTCGGATCTGGATCCGTTTGTTAAACTCCAGCTAAAGGAGCTAATCATAACTATGGGGGGAATTTCAGATCAGGCTGACCGTGTATCCAAACAGATTAATATTATCAGCATGAAGAGGCGTGTATAATGCTTTCTCTTTTAGGCGGGGTTTTTTTAGGATGGTCTCTGGGAAGCAATGATGCGTCCAATGTGTTCGGCACTGCGGTTTCCTCCAGAATGCTAAAATTCTGGGTAGCGGCTGTTCTAGCGTCGATTTTTGTAGTGACAGGAGCGATTGTTTCAGGGCAGGCAGGCATAGAAACTCTCAAAGGGCTGACCAGTATCAGGCTTGATCAGGCCGTGATTTCCTCTGTTGCGGCTGCTGTGACCGTAACTATAATGACGCTTCTGGGGCTGCCTGTTTCTACATCCCAGGCAGTTGTCGGCGCAATCATGGGAATCGGAATCCTGAATAACCAGATTAATTTAGGCGGCCTTGGGAAGATAGTGGCATGCTGGGTCGGAACCCCAGTAGGCGCTGTAATTGTATCCATCCCTCTCTACTATATGGTGGCAGCCATATATAATAAACTCAACCTGAATCTCTTCAGGTCGGACAGCCTGCTTCGCTTTGGTCTGATTGCTGCCGGGTCATACGGCGCCTATGCTCTTGGAGCCAATAATGTGGCCAATGTAACAGCAGTTTTTGTAGGCGCCGGACTCATAACGATATTTTTTGCCACACTTATCGGAGGCGCCAGCATTGCCCTGGGCATTCTAACCTTCAGCAGGCCGGTTATGGAAACAGTGGGCAAAAAA
This sequence comes from Desulfobacteraceae bacterium, assembly GCA_028571455.1. GTDB lineage: Bacteria > Desulfobacterota > Desulfobacteria > Desulfobacterales > ETH-SRB1 > Desulfaltia. The sequence continues at coordinate 9,725 of JAPVVG010000152.1, forward strand.
CTTGTGAACCTTGATCCTTTCTCGGCTTTTGTAGTAATTCTGGCCGAGGCTATTACAGTGCATATCTATACAATAATCGGTGTTCCTGTCTCAACATCTCAGGCTGTGGTCGGAGCGGTGATCGGCATCGGCATCGTAAAAGGTGTTAACACGGTCAGCAAGAAAACGCTGAAAAATATTCTCATGGCCTGGTTTTTAACGCCGATTGTATCCTGCTTTCTTGCTCTGGTTATTGATTTTGCATATAATTTACATTACATACCACCTCAATGAAAACAGGTGTTAAGTGTTAGGTGTTAAGGGTTAAGCAAAAAAGCAGTATAAAACAAGATGATTATAGATTTTCATACACATATTTTCCCAAAAGAGATACGTGAAAACAGGGAAAAATATTTCCGGTCAGAACCTGGTTTCAAGCTTCTGTATAGCAGGCCAGGATCAAAACTGGCCGGAGCCGCTGAACTGGTTGATTCTATGGACAGCCAGGGTGTGGATAGATCTGTAATCTTCGGGTTTCCCTGGAAAAATTCAGATACATTTAAAAAGCATAACGACTACATCATTAAATCACTAAAAAGATACCCCGGCCGTCTTACCGGTTTCTGCTGTATTGATATATTCAGCAGGCAAGCAGTGCCGGAAGTTATGCGGTGCCTTGAAAGCGGGCTTTCAGGCGTTGGAGAGCTTGCCCTTTATGAATCCGGCTATGAATCCGGCATTGATGAAGAATTCATAAATAGTCTGGAGCCTGTCATGGAAGTATGCCTTGATAAAAACCATCCTGTTTTAATCCACACCAATGAACCAATAGGCCATCAATATCCAGGCAAAACTCTAAACACTTTCAGACAGATTTACAGGCTGATAACAAAGTTTCCGGAAAACAAAATTGTTTTAGCCCACTGGGGCGGGGGGATATTCTTTTTCAATCTTCTTAAAAAGGAAGTAAAAGAGAGCTTTAATAACGTATATTTTGACACAGCAGCATCCCCTTTTCTTTATGATGCAAAGATATACAGGGTTGCAATTAATATCCTGGGACAGGCTAAGATTATCTTTGGAAGCGACTTTCCGCTTTTAAAGCCGGATAGATATTTCAAGGAGTTTGAGCAAGCCGGACTTACAAAGAGCGAAATCGACTCCCTTTGCGGAAAAAACGCAGCAAGCCTGCTTAATTTATAAGCTTATCTCGTAACAGTTCAGCTACTAAGGTCTGTAAATAGTCGAGTAGTCAACCACTCGACCAATTTCCCACTCGACCACTCGACCAATATCAAGGAGAATTATATTATCATCTTGGTATCTTTGTGACTGAACTATTACCTTAATCACTTTGTTGTTTAAAGCTATCTTATTCTGACGTGCCTGGAGGAACAAATACTTCCGGCTTTTCGGTCGGCAATGTCTCAATATAAAGCGACTGGCTGGGAAACGCAAAGGATGTGCCCGACCCTTCAACGATTTCCTTGATCCTGTAAGCCAGGGCTTCCTTTATCTCCAGCCACCCGCCCCATTCAATTGTTTTGGTAAAACAATACACCATAATATCAATCGAAGAATCGCTGAACCTGTCAATTCGAACAAACATCGGAACTTTGGGAGGCTTTACAAAATCATCACCTTCTAAAATGTACTGCTCAATTGAATCCCGAATCTGCCTGAGCTGCTTAACTGTTGTGCAATACTCGACTCCGATCATCCAATAAATTCTCCTGTGGGTCATAGAACTGAAATTTACCACCGAATGATCGGAAAGCTGTGAGTTCGGCACAAAAACCGGCGCTTTATCAAAACGACGAACCACAGTGGACCTGAAGCCTATGGTCTCGACCGTACCCTCAACAACACCATCGACACGTATCCAATCGCCAAGGTTGAACCTTTTTTCTGCAATAATAAGAATGCCTGAAATCAGATTTTTAAACATGTCCTGGGCGCCAAGCGCAACAGCCACACCAATTAGCCCTAATCCGGCAATAATCGGTCCAATTTTTATTCCCCATATTTCAAGTATGGTTGCCGCTCCAATGAAGATAAAAACTGCCCTGAGCGCCTTTAACAACCAATCCACCATTGAGGATGTAAAAATCTTTTCGAGTCGTTTTAATAAGAAGGAAAGCGGTTCAACTATATTTACAAGCCCCCAGAAGATTACAAATACAATAAGAGATCGTACCAACTTATCGGCGATTATCTCTATTCCCCCTGCCAAAGAAAGATATTCAGTAGCAAAAAAAACGCCTAAAACAACCGGAATAAATTTAACCGGTCTTTCGAGAGCTTTTAAGACATTATCGTCAATAGCGGTTTTAGTCGCCTTTGTTAATGCCCTGAGTCTGCCTAAAACAAATTTGGCAAACAATCCGCGCAAAAGAATAAAAGCAAAAAAAATCAAGATGGCTATAACAAATCTGCCCATATCGATTCCCAGCAGCCCGCTTTCCCATACATCAATTACCAGAAGCCAAAATTGCTTAAGTTTATCCATGATACTCTCCAAAATTTTATGCTATTTTTTTTATTCTTGACTCACGGCCGATAAAATTGCCTGCAGTATCGGTTGAATTTTAAGCCGGTGTTCAGGTGGTATCATCAAGGCCGGTATAGATCGGTTTGATATCAGCTTGTTTTTCGCGCAATTCAATAAACCTTCCCTGTAGTTTCGGCGGGCTTCACTTGAGTCAAAATAAAGCAGCATATCTGTCAGATTTCCAGAACAACCTTGCAAATCAATATGTTCAATATATTGTAAAAATATATTGTTTACACTAAGAATAAACTCATCAACCTCGGCATAACCTTTTTCACTGCAAATGTGTTTTGAAACAAAGCATCTGCATCCAAACGGTCTGGCCTTATAAACCGGGCATTGTCTATCTGTTAAAATCGGGCACTCTCCCTGGAAATAATGGCTCTTTTCATCCGGGATATCCTTTCCGGCAATAGATAATTCAGCAAGCCTGTTTGTGGTTATGATAGGCTGAAATCGCCCTTTATGCAAATCTTTCCGAATATTATTAAACAAATCCGCTTTTCCATCCGATATTAAATAGTCAACAATCCTATATCCTTCAAGGGTCGTCAATGTAACATTCCGGGTGCAACAAGTATCGCAATATTTTTTGCACGCCACATCTAAGTTACGTGCAAAATCATCATAAATCCTATAAATCCTATCTAAAACATCCAGTTTTGCATCTAAGTTCATTTGCAGTCTCAAAATGTGCTCTGTTCAAACAGCTTGACTTAAGATGAGCCAATAAGTAATTTTGATGGCATCTTAAAAAGTCTAATTCATCCTCTTAACACCTAACACCTGACACTTACACTTTTTTAAAGATATTATACGGTGGATATTATGAAAAGCAAAGTCTATTTTATGGATCTAAGGACCAGTTATAAGGAAAATTTGCCCCAAAAGATCGCAAGGCTCCTTAAAACAGCCGGTATTTCAAAGATTATCAAAAAAAGAGACCTTGTCGCAGTCAAGCTCCATTTTGGAGAATTGGGCAATACAGCCTTTATCCGCCCTGTATATATTCGAAAAATAGTGGAAACCTTAAAAGAAATCGGCGCCATTCCATTTCTGACTGACACCAATACACTGTATGTCGGCATGCGAAGCGACTCTCCCACTCATCTGACAACCGCCATCCACAACGGCTTTGCTTATAGTGTAGTAAATGCACCTGTAATTATTGCAGACGGGTTAAGGGGGCAAAGTGAAACCTGTGTGATTATAGACCAGAAGCACTTTAATAAGGTTTATATTGGATCTGAAATTATCCATGCAGATTTTCTATTATCAGCAGCCCATTTCAAGGGTCATGAGCTTACCGGCTTTGGAGGAACCATAAAAAATATCGGCATGGGATGCGCTTCACGAAGGGGAAAGCTGTCCCAGCATTCAACCGTAGCGCCAAAAGTAAAAAGAAAAAAATGTGAGGGTTGCGGAGATTGCATTCCCCACTGCTCGCAACAGGCTATTTCTCTAATTAAGGAAAAGGCGGTTATTGACCCAAAAAAGTGTATAGGATGCGGGGAATGTATCATTATTTGTCCAAACGGCGCAATACAGATCCAGTGGAATAAGGACATACCGGTTTTCATGGAAAATCTGGTTGAATACACAATGGGTGTATTAAAAAATAAGAAAGACAGGGCGCTGTTTCTGAATTTCATTACAAATGTATCTCCGGCATGTGATTGCATAGCTCATAATGATGCCCCAATAGTTAGAAATATTGGAATAGTCGCATCAAAAGACCCTGTTGCCATTGACCAGGCGTCCGCAGATCTTGTGAACAGGGAACAGGCTCTTCCAGAATCGTGCCTTAAAAGTAATCTGAAACCAGGTGAGGATAAATTCAGGGCTTTATACCCAAAAGTGGACTGGAGTATCCAGCTAAAATATGCTGAAAAGATAGGGCTCGGAAGCCGCGATTATGAGCTTGTCGGAATTTAATTAATTCGTAAAAAGTCGAACCCTGCGGATTTGTCATTTCGACCGCAGGGAGAAATCTTATCTTTTCAATAGGTTGCGAAATAAAGATTTCTCGCTTTGCTCGAAATGACAGGTTATCGGCACTTTTTACGAATACATCAATTATGAAAAAAAGCGCTTATGTTTAGGTTGACTTATGCCGATAATATTAGATATATATTCAAATTGGTGGGTATTTTACTGCCGCTGACATCAAGTTCTCTAATACCTGAGGTTACAATCTTTTTTGCACGATTAACCTATCAAAACAAGGCGGGAAGGAAATAAAAGATGGCAGAAAAACATGATGGTGCTTTAATTCTCTGGTTTGATGATATTTCTATCGAAGATATTCCCATGGTTGGCGGGAAAAACGCTTCACTTGGGGAGATGTATCAAAAACTTATCTCCAAAGGTGTGACTGTACCGCATGGTTTTGCAATCACGGCATACGCATATCAATATCTTCTTAAATCAGCGGGAATTGAAGATGCTATAAGGGATGCGCTGGAGGGGCTAGACACCCATGATATGAAAAATCTCCAGGAGCGGGGTAAAAAGGCCAGAAATATCATCCGCACCGCCGAATTCCCGGACGATCTCAGACAGGCTATTGTTGAATCATACAAAAAAATGGAGGATGAATACGGCGCCAATGTAGATGTGGCTGTCCGGTCATCCGCCACTGCAGAGGATCTGCCTGACGCATCCTTTGCGGGCCAGCAGGAAACCTACCTGAATGTCCGGGGTCCTGACGATCTGATTGACAATTGCAAGAAATGCTTTGCCAGCCTGTTCACAAACCGCGCCATTTCATACAGGCAGGACAAGGGGTTCGGTCAGTTTGACGTATATCTCTCCATCGCGGTTCAAAAGATGATCCGAAGCGATTCCGCGTCTGCCGGAGTTATATTCTCCATTGACACGGAAAGCGGCTTTAAGGATGCGGTTTTTATTACCGCTTCATGGGGACTTGGCGAGAATGTTGTGCAGGGAGCTGTCAATCCGGATGAATATTATGTCTTTAAACCCACCTTAAAAGACGCCAAATGTCCTATAGTCAGCAAAAGGGTGGGCAGTAAAGAGATTAAAATGATTTATGTTTCAGAACCGGGCGATGGAGAACCTGTCAAGAATATTGATACTACATCTGAAGAACGGGGCCAGTACGTACTTAATGATGATGAAATCATCCAGCTTGCCAAATGGGCATGCATTATCGAAGATCATTATGAAAAAGCCATGGACATTGAATGGGCTAAAGACGGCGATGGTGTTAATGTGGGCACAGGCAAGCTTTTCATCCTCCAGGCAAGGCCCGAGACCGTCCATTCACAGGAAACAAAAAAGGTCCTGAAAACTTATGTGCTCAAGGAAACCGGCAATGTTATTGTAACCGGACAGGCTGTGGGAACCAAGATCGGCCAGGGCAAAGCCCATATCATTGAAGATACCGTCCACATCCATGAATTCAAGGAAGGGGAAATTCTGGTTACCGACATGACGGATCCTGACTGGGAACCGATAATGAAGATCGCCGGCGCCATCGTAACCAACCGGGGCGGGCGGACCTGCCATGCGGCTATCATCTCGCGCGAGCTGGGAATCCCATGCGTAATAGGCACTGTGAACGGCTCGAAAATTATAAAAACCGGCACAGAAATTACAGTTTCCTGCGCAGAAGGTGAAACAGCAAAGATATATGAAGGGCTTTTAAAATTCGAAATAGACAGACTCGATCTTGATACAGTGCCTGCGACCAAAACAATGATAATGATGAACGTCGGTATCCCGGAAAAGGCCTTCACTGAAAGCCAGATTCCCAACGATGGTGTCGGGCTTGCCAGGGAGGAGTTCATAATCAATTCACATATCGGAATTCATCCGCTGGCTCTGTATTACTTTAATGATCTCAAAGCCAAAGCCGAAGCAGGCAAGGCTGAAATAACAGAAATTGTAAAAAATATTGAAGCGCAAACCACGGCTTACCCGGATGACAAGAAACAATTTTTTATTGATAAACTTGCCGAAGGAGTTGGCCGCATTGGCGCAGGATTCTACCCCAAGGATGTAATTGTTCGTTTGTCCGATTTTAAAACCAACGAGTATGCTAATTTAATCGGCGGCACCCTGTATGAACCTGAAGAAAGCAATCCAATGATAGGATGGCGAGGCGCCTCACGGTATTATGACAAGAAATACAAGCCGGCCTTTGAGCTCGAATGCAAGGCTATGCTCAAAGCGCGTAATGATATGGGTCTAACCAATATCAAATTGATGGTGCCGTTTTGCAGAACTCCTGAAGAGGGGCGCAAGGTAATCGAGGTTATGAAGGAATTCGGACTTGTTCAGGGTGAAAATGATCTTGAAGTCTATGTGATGTGCGAGATACCGAGCAATGTGATCTCAGCAGATGCCTTCTTTGATGTCTTCGACGGGTTCTCCATCGGCTCCAACGACTTAACCCAGCTTACCCTGGGGCTGGATCGCGATTCAGATCTTGTTGCTCATATATTTGATGAGCGGAACGAGGCGGTTAAAACCATGATACGCATGGTAATTGACGTTGCCAAGCGCCGCGGCAAAAAGATCGGGATATGCGGCCAGGCTCCAAGTGATTTTCCGGAATTTGCCACATTCCTCGTTGAATGCGGCATCGACTCAATGAGCCTTATTCCCGACACTGTTATTAAAACAAGGCTGGCAGTAGCTGCAAAGGAAAAAGAATTAGGAATCAAAGCCGATTAACGATTCTTTTCTTGCCGGGAGTAAGCCTGATTTCTTTTTCATATACTTTGATCAAAACCGGTTTTTTCACTTTTCCACGGGCCCTTACTTTCACACCTTTTTGCGTGATTTCAAGATCGTACCAGATGTTTCTATGGCATATTCTGAAAGCAAGACTATTCCAGTGCCCCGGCATGTGAGGATTTACTTCAGGTATAATGCCGGAAAGATTTATTCCCGCGAAACACCTCATAATAATATCAAGGCTGCCGGCCATGACCCCGCTGTGAATTCCTTCGATGGTGGTTCCTCTCTGGGTATCGAAGATATCGCTTTTCATAGCCTCAACAAACCAGCCCCATACTGTATTGCCTTCATCCATATAGCTGGAAATTACCGCATGAACAATCTTGCTCAGGGTGGAGCCATGGCTGGTCCTTTTTTCGTAATATCTATAATTCTCCTTCAGCAATTGAATTGCATCATCAACCTGGTATCCCAGATGATTCAGGATGTGCTGCACCTCACCTGGCGCAAGAACGTAAAACATCATCAGGGTATCTGCCTGCTTTGTAACCTTATATAGATCCGGGGAATTGCCTTCGGCTTTCAGGATACGATCCATGCGGTGGATATCGCCGTATTTGTTTCGATAATAATCCCAATCCAGCTCTTTAAGAGCATTATACCCGTCAAACTGGCTGATAATTTTTCCATCCAGCATAACAATATTCATGTTCTTACTAATTTCCTGCCATCTCTTGATTTCCCCGGCACTGAAACCGATCTTTCCCTTCAGCCTTACAAGAGTTTTCTTTGAAAGACTCTCAATAAGCTCAAGGCTCTTTTCAAGCAGCCATACCACCATCACATTCGTATATGCGTTGTCTTTTAGGCCGTGTTCATCAGCGCCGGAAAGCTGTTCATGGAATTCGTCAGGCCCCATAACGCCTTTGATGTGGTATTTCTCCGTGTCAGTATCGTACGTGGCGATACTTGCCCAGAAACGGGCAATTTCCAGCATGATCTCAGCGCCGTAATCTTCAAGAAATTTTCTGTCGCCTGTGTCGGAAACATATTTCCATACATTATGAAAAACAGCGATTGATACATGCCTCTGAAGACGGCTTAAGTCCGGTCCCCAGGAACCGTCTTTTGGATTAAAGTGAACCTCCTGGGTCTCCTCGGCTCCGCTGTCCGCAGTCTGCCACGGATACATAGCTCCCTCGTAACCGTTTTGAACGGCATATCTTTTTGCATCATTTAGACGGTTATACCTGTACATGAGAAGCGCCCTGGTGATTTCCGGAAAGCGGATATTATAAAAAGGCAGTATATAAAGTTCATCCCAGAAAATATGCCCCCTGTATGCTTCACCGTGAAGCCCCCGCGCGGGCATTCCCGCATCAATAACTGTGTTGTGAGGGGATGCCGTAACCAGCAGGTGATAAATATGCAAACGCGTGGTTTTTTGCACAAACCTGTCACCGTTGATCCTGATGTCGGCTCTGTCCCAGAGAGATTTCCAGGTTTTGGCGTGAGCCAGGTAAATCTTTTTAAATGATTTAATCTGTGAAACAGCATCTTGTGCCGCCTTTTTGGGATTTGAGACGCCCCTGTCCAGCGACGTGTAAACACTGACATATTTTTCCACCGTGTATGTAGTGTTTGCCAGCACATCGATCTCTATCTCTTCAGATATCCGCGCTTTCTTTTTGGAGATACCCTTCGCTGTTGTCAGTTGTTTCCCGTTTTGGCAAACGGCTGTCCTTGCGTTCATAACAATCTGGCACTTTGAGCGGTTGGTTTGAACATGAAGGAATATCCCGTCCCGCGACTCTCCGTGAGCTACCAAAGACAGGTGTTTTGAGTTGAGCTGGCGGTAACGCTCAACACCGTCATTTATCACATTGCCGTCAATAGAGGATCGCAAAGTAATTTTTTCTGAATAATTCAACGGGGTAATTTCATACTTAATAGCGCAAATGTGCGGGTCGGCCATACTTGTGAGCCGCTTGCTGCGAATACGGGTAATCCTGCCGAGCCCGTCGTTGAATATAAACGATCTTTCCAGAATCCCGTCGCGGAAACTTAAGGTTTGCGTATAGCTTAAAAGATCCATTTTGAGAAGGCTCAGAAAGTCACTGGTTCCGATTCTGAATTCAATTAAGAGCCAGTTAGGGCAATTTACAAAATCGTTGTTGTAAATCATCTTATTATGGATCTTTGTGCCAAGCCTGTTATATACACCGGCAATATAGGTTCCAGGATAATGAATGTCTGATGCGCTCTCTCCCTCAAAGCATCCCCTTACTCCCATATAGCCGTTGCCGACCGTGCATAAGGTTTCTCTCAGCTTTTCATTTTCCGGATAAAAGCCGTGATAAGTCAGGTTCCAGCCATCCTCTTCAATCCCATGTTTAAACCAGTTTTCCATGTCCTTAATGCTTATTTCTCCAAGATCGCGAACAACCATGTCTGCGCCGTTGCAGCGCAGTATTTCGCCGTCAATGCTCCTCGCTATTCCAAGGGTCAGGCCGAAATTTCCATTTCTGCCTGCCTGAACACCGGAGATGGCATCTTCAACAACCACGCACTCGCCCGGCATGAGGCCGAGGTTCCCGGCTGCTGTTACAAAAATATCAGGATCAGGTTTTCCCTTTAGATTCAGCTCACGTGAAACCTCCCCGTCAACCCTTGTTTCAAACAGAGCCTCGATTCCCGCGAGATGCAGGATAAGCCGGCAGTTCCGGCTGGAAGAGGCTACGCCGACTTTAATGCCCTTTTTCTTAAGATCTTTGACAAATTTCACCGAGGTCTCAAACACGTCAGGCCCTTCCCGGCGCAACACCTTCTGAAAATCCAGATTCTTCCTGTTTCCCATGCCGCATATAGTATCCGAGTCGGGAGAATCGTCAAGTTCTCCAAAGGGCAATTCAATTCCTCTTGATTTAAGAAAACTTTTAACTCCCTCGGGTCTTGGTTTGCCGTCAACGTATTGAAGGTAATCATAATCGCTGTCAAAGGGCGCAAAAGGTATGTTTTCCTTCTCGGCGTTTTTTTTAAGAAAGTCATTAAACATGCTTTCCCAGGCCAGCGCATGCACACGGGCCGTCCCTGTTATAACGCCGTCCAGATCAAAAATAACGCCCTTTAGTTTTGTTAAAACCATTATATTTTCCCCTTTTTCCATATTTCCGCTATATAGACAAAAAACCCAGGATTGCTACAAGCATATCCGGCTCAGGCACAATAACGGAATTTGGGCATATACCCTTTACCTTTTCTGCAAGTTCATCATCTTTTGTCACAAAAATCGACCACGTATCCCTTGTTTTATCTAAAAATGCTTTTATCATCGGGATATCGGATAATGTATCCCCACATACAAGATGGGGTCCTTTTGTCATATCAAAGTCTAATTCCGAATTAAGATATTTTACGGCATCAGCCTTGTCAAAATCTTTGAGCCCGCATTGAGAATCTTCAATTGTCAAAATTATCTCAATATCAAGGCCGGTGTCCTCAATTATAAAGTTTTTTCTTTCCGGATCGAGTTCAAAAACAATTTCCTTAATCTTTCTCAGGAACGCATCTGATTCATCTTCGGGTATGGAACTGCTTATATCCTGGCGCGCTATTGTAGCCTGCCCGAATTTTAGCTGGAGTCCTGAGCCGATCAATGAAAACTTCTCAAAGGACGGCTCTTTTACCAAATCGGAAAGCCTCTGGTTCAGCTTATCAAGAAGAATTTGCTTTTGTTTGTCTATATGGCAATATCTTCGTTTTCCGGTAAGATCGATAAATTCTCTGCCCTTTGAAGCAGCGTAAATTAAAGTTTTTTCCGGGTTAACGCTCACATCAACAATCCCAAAATTTTCAAGAGGAGCGGAAGTCAAAATTATTGGACAGGCAGTTCTTTTTTTCGCAAAACGGGTAATAAAAACTGAATTATATACAGACTGTACAGAGGAGCGGTATCTGCCGCAGTAATTGTTTATCGTGCCGTCGCGATCTGTCATAAAGCAATTAAACTGCATGCCCTTTAATTTTATTGCACCAATATCCAGATACATTCGGAAATCAGAATGAATCTTTTCCAGATACTCGATGAATGCCGGTTCGCCGTTTTCAAGATAGAAAATATCTTTTTCAAGTTCCGTGATCTCGTATGTCAGATCGACTGTTATCCTTTTGAAACCGCTTATAACGAGAATTCTTTTTTTCTGCTCAAGAGGAATATTTGCAAGTGAGGTATGTGCATTTGCCAGCGAGTCTATACAAGTAGAAGTTAGGGGTCTGTTGTTAAAAATATTTTCCACGATCTGTAGGCGCAGGTTTCTGGTCTTAGCCATAAGATCGTAAAACTGCTTTAACGTAAATATCTCCTGCCGGCTTATTATGTCATTGCTCATTAGCATCTCGTCCATAATTGCATCTCAGCAAGCTGAAAGCATTTAAAAGTAGCACGGCTTTAGGCATCTGCCCCAAATGATGTTGGATTGATATGTTAAGGTTGGCTCATTCTGCCACGACAATGGATGCCCATAATTCCTAATCAGTGAGGGGAAGAAATACCTTCTGACGGTAATATTTCAGCTCACTTATTGATTCCTTGATGTCGCTCAAGGCTAAGTGGGCTTTTTTCTTTTCATAGGGAGGAAGCGAGGGGTACCATCTTTTGACTAATTCTTTAATGGAGCTTACGTCAATAATCCTGTAATGGAAAAATTCCTCAAGACCGGGCATATGTTTTATTAAAAAACGGCGATCCTGCCAGACGGAATTCCCACACAGCAGAGGCTCCCCCTTCTTGCAATGCCTGGAGATAAATTCCAGGGTCTCTTTTTCAGCCATCCGGCAGTCGTAAGAAGAGGTATTAACACGATCTAACAGCCCCGATGCCTTGTGGTGTGTCCTGTTCCACTCATCCATGGTCTGAAGGATCTCCTCCGGATAGTTTATGGATATATTAGGACCCTCTGCAACAAGCTCCAGTCTATCATCTGTCACAATAGTGGCAATCTCAAGGATGACCCCCTTTTCAGGATCCAGCCCGGTCATCTCTAAGTCTATCCAGATCAAACAACTGCTCAATTTACCACCTCCAAAGAACTTCGATCTCTGCGTTTAAATTTAATAAATGCACCTGGAAATTCTATTCGTAATTGTCTGGCCATAAATCAAGCTGCTGATACTAATAAAAATGATGGATGAATATCATAACCATCAGGTCTGTCAAGAGTGCAGGTTTGACCTTTTTTCCTTAAAAGCCATCGTCAAAGGCCGAGTCAGAAAGTGACATGATGCTTCCCTTTTTGGCCCCAAGGACACGGTTATACTCAATACCCGGCCCCACGCACCGCCACCCCTCCTTTTTCAGCATGGTTCCAGTGGCCTGAAAGTCCACGTTCTCCAAGGTTTCTCTAATTTCGGCCCTGTTTTGTTCATCTATCTGAAAAAAGACTGCCTGTCCCTGCTTTGTGAGCAAAATATAATTGCCGCCCACACATTCAAACAATCGCTGTGTTGATAGCTTGCTTTTCGTTTTATTGTGGTTCGAACTAGTTTCCACCGGGCGCATCCTTGTAGAGATAGGCGGTCTGCCAAATAAGATCATAAACAGCCTTTTTTCCTTCGATTGTTAGGCTAAGTATTATCCGAGGCTTACCACTTCAACATTCAAATAATCTTTCACGGCATGTTCCGTCAAAAGATACCGATCAATAGCATCAAGGGTTGTTGCATGGAAGTATCTCTCACCACATTCCTTGCATACTTCCGCTTCCACATTTCCTACAATATAAAGTTTACCCTTTAGCCAGTGCTGACGTTTAACCTTCTTTTTTGTGGTTTTGCCACCACAAAATTCACAAATCATAATTTCACCTATAATGCGTATGCAGTGATTATTATAAGATTGGCATCTTCTCTGAATCTGAAAAAAACAAAGGGGTCAAACCTACACTTTTCACAGTTTTAATTTCTTCTTCAGGATAGCGACCTTTTTGCTTAAATTTTTATCTGTTTTCAGTTTATCAGAAAGTCTGCGGCTTGTCTGCCTCAGGCAGGCTTGTCTGAGACACACCTGATTCACCAATACCAAAATATTTGCCGATTTCTTTAAGTTTCAGCCCGCTATATTTATGGCAAAAATACAGCTTTATCTGCTTTGCCAGTCTATGATCTGTTTGAATAACCGAATCAACTTGGCTAGAATGAAATTGGCGAGTGAGATGTTTAACACGAAATAACGTTAATGCGAAAAACGCCCGGGCTTTCCCGGTCGGGTTCCGGGTAAAGGCACCGGTTACCCGGCGCCCTCCCCACAGACCCGTACGTGAAGCTTTCCCTCATACGGTTCCTCGGTTCAAGCTCTTTTTACCAAGCTGTCAACCAATCAGGCGACACCCCGATTGGCGCATAAC
>JAPVVG010000153.1 GCA_028571455.1 Desulfobacteraceae bacterium
ATCGGCAATCTATTTGGTGTAACATATTCATCAGTGAGCCATAGTATCCGTGCAGTGAGTGATAGGCTGAAAAAAGATAAGGTATTGAGGCAGAAAATAAACGGCCTTTATTCACTATTCAAGATTTGACACCCATATTCACCTATCTGAAAAAAGAAGCTAAAGAGCTTATAAAAAATGTAAAGATACTTTCTGCTGATGATCTTGAAAAAAATATCGACTATTTGGAGAAAGCGCTATTAAAAGTCATGTCTCATTAATATAGGAGCTTGTCCGAAATTTCTGATCCTATTGCTTCACACTTTTTCGTTACGGACATAATTTTCTGACAAGCTCCTAAGTGGAGGGCAAAATAATATGATTTCCTCGTCGGACTTTGATCAAAAAATAGATAATCAGCTCAAAGTCGATCTTGACAATCTATCCAGGGATAAAGGGTTAAATAAACTTCTCAAATCGGTCATCATAGAAGTAAAACATTATGCTGAAGATCAAATTAAACACATCAAGCAGTTAACCAGCATCGGTCTTGCCCTGTCTGCTGAAAAAAATATCTCAAAAGTGCTGGAAATGATTGTGGATGAATCCAGAGACCTTTCCAATGCTGACGGAGGAACATTATATATAGTCGATGACGATAAAAAGCATCTCCGCTTTGAGATAATGCAAAACGATACCATGAAAACCAGGATGGGCGGCACCAGCGGCGTTGAAATCTCCCTGCCGAAAGTCCCTCTCTATATAGACGGAAAACCAAATTATTCTAACGTGTCATCATACACTGCCTTAACCGGTAAGCCTGTTAATATTCCTGATGTATATGAAGCAGAAGGGTTTGATTTCACCGGTCCCAGAAAATACGATGCAACCACGGGATACCTTTCCAAATCCATGCTGGTTATTCCGATGAAAAATCATGAAAACAATATTATCGGTGTCCTTCAGCTATTAAACGCCAAGGACACTGAAACCGGCGATGTTGTGGCATTTTCCACGGAATACGTCAATCTTATCGGCTCCCTGGCTTCGCAGGCTGCCGTAGCTTTGACAAATACACAACTCATCCAGGATTTAAGAAATTTATTATATGCCTTTATCAAAAGCATCGCCACAGCAATCGACGAGAAATCCCCTTACACGGGAGGCCATATCAATCGTGTTGTATCTTTGACAATGATGCTTGCCGAAGCAATCAATAATACAAATAAAGGTAAGTTTAAAGACGTCAATTTCAACGAAGATGAAATGGAAGAGCTGAGACTGGCCGCATGGATGCATGATGTAGGAAAGATTATAACGCCGGAGTATGTTGTGGATAAATCAACAAAGCTGCAAACCATCTTTGACCGCATCAACCTGATAGAAACCAGATTCCAGGTTATTGCACAATTAATTGAAGACAAGCATTTCAGCAGGAAGATAAAGCTTATGCAAAACGGCAAAACAAACGGATCTGAGGTAAAGCAACTGGATAAAGAGCTTGCCGGCAATATAAAATTACTTCAAGAAGAATTAGATTTTATCAAAAAATGTAATAATCCAGGTGAGTTCCTGGGTGACGATAAAATAGAAAAAATTAAAGAGATAGCAAACAAAACATACTCATTTGGGAATATGGATTATCAATATCTTACTGAGGACGAGATTAAAAACTTATGTATTCAAAAAGGTTCTCTCACAGACGAAGAACGGAAAATCATTGAGAACCACGCAACTATGACGCTAAAAATGTTAAAGGAACTTCCCTTCCCAGCAAGGCTGGCAAATGTGCCGGAATATGCTGCCGGGCATCACGAAAAACTGGATGGATCGGGCTATCCACGTGGTCTTACGGAAAAGGAGATGTCCCTGCAATCCCGCATTATGGCGGTAGCAGATATTTTTGAAGCCCTGACCGCCAGGGACAGACCCTATAAAAAACCGATAAAGCTTTCCCAGTCGGTCAAGATCATGGGGTTTATGAAAAAAGATAGACATATTGATCCGGATATTTATGACCTTTTTATGGAAAGCCGCCTTTTTTATGATTATGCCAAAAAAGAAATGAATCCGGATCAGATCGATATATAGTAAACTAATTTAGGGCCATGCCGATGACCAGACCAATGGCAATTCCAAGGCCGACAAATATTGAACCAACTACAACTCCGACCGCAACATTCTTTTCTGCCAGTTGTTTTGATGTATTAAAGGGAGTCATCCTGTCAAACATTTTATAACCTATCACAAAAAGTTTATCATCTTGCATGAAAAGCGACCAAATTAATGGAGAATTGGGAATTGCGAAAGGCAGGCATATTGAAGGCCAGAGGGGTAACGTCTTCATTCTTGACAGAAGTGAAGGATGAAGACCTGACACCTCTGTTTTATTATAATAAGTTATGCCTTGTTTGTTTTAATATATAACGCCAATTTATCATCGTTCAGGCGCGTATGTATACTCGGATGCTTATGCGCCTTTTCTGTTTTTTTGCTTCGTGAATTTGTTTTAGGGGGGCTTTAAGAGATGATTCTCGTTTTCAATTGCACCCATCTTGGATCTGGATTTGATCTGACCATGAGATCATAACCTTTAATTTTGCTGTTTACTTTTATTTTACCATATGGTATAAAATGCCATATGAAAGCCAAGCTAATCTATCATGAGAAATTTATGTATGCTGATGGCGCCGTTCGTGAGATGGTTCTTTGGCAACTCCCAAAAAAGACTTATGACAGACCATATGGATTAAAATACCGCCTTTATTACGGACTTGCTGACGGAACTTGTATTGTTCGTTATGACAACGAGTCAGGTAAAGGTGATCACAAACACATTAAAGACCAAGAAGAATCTTATCTATTTAAAGATGTGGAAACCCTGGTAGCGGATTTTCTTGAAGAGATTGAGAAAGTAAGGAAGGAACCAATATGAAAAAACAAATTAAAATCGGAGTGGGCGACGCTGCAACCACAGCTAAAGGTTTTATCAATGCCTGGCTGCGCGCTGAACGCGGTGAAAAGGTTGAGACCGACCGGCGGCTCAACTTTGAAAACCTGGAGATGCTTCTTAAGACGCTTACACCTGGAAGATGGATTTTGCTTAAAAAACTGCGCACAATTGGTCCTATGAGTATACGCGCTTTGGCGGATGAACTGGGACGCGATTACAAAAACGTCCACACAGATGTGCGGCGGTTGGAACTTATCGGGCTGATTGGCCGGACAAAAAACGATAAAATAGACGTTCCCTGGGACATGGTGGAAGCGCGGCTTATGCTGGCGGCATAATTAGGCATTCAGCAAAATACCATACTTGATACCTATCAAGCGAAGAATAGGGACGGAAGATGGTTATTGCTTATAGCCGATTTGTCTCAGCAATTCTTTCCGTGCACGGATGTCATCTTCTGTTTCCATGCCTTTTGAGCTAAACCCATCAATGACACCAAGTACTCCCCGCCCGAGTTCCGTTTCTGCAATAATTACCTCGACCGGGTTGGCGGTTGCGCAAAAGATTCGACAGACTTCCGTGACATTTTTAATCGAATTCAAAACATTTACAGGGAATAGATCTTTCATAAAAACAATGAAACTGTGACCGGCTGAAAGGTTGTATGCATTCTTCTTTGCCAGTTCGATAAGTTCATCATCTGTGCCTGCATAACGCACAAGGCATGACTCAGAGGCTTCACAAAATGCCAGGCCGAATTTCGCCATGGGAACAGCATTGACCATGGCCTCATAAATATCCTCCACAGTTTTGATAAAATGAGAATGCCCTAAAATCATGTTCAATCCGTCCGGTTTTTCAATTTTTACTGTAGTAATGTCCATATTTACCTCCATATAAATTTAGATTGCTTCGTCGATACGCTCCTCGCAATGACAGATGCAGAAGGTCATTGCGAGCGATAGCGAAGCAATCTCAAAAAAGGAAATTCCTATACAATCAAGTTAGCTCCGCTATGCAATTTATCTCCACTATTCCATCATTTCATTATTCCATGAGCGAGGCGGAATTTATACCTCGAAATTTCTCTTTAGTCTCAATAGGTTGTAAAATTTACAAGCCGCTAAATCAGTTCAGCTTCCGGGGGCATGCCCTTGTTAAGATTAATTAATATGCCTGCTCCTTTTCTACCCATACTGCAGTTAACTACAAGTGTTTCTCCAACAAAAAGGGTTCCTGGTCTTTCATGAACATGACCGCAGATTAGCAGTCGTGGCTGCTTGTTTACAACTATTTTTTGCAGGCTCCGGCAGCCTGAGTGAAATCTGCCAAACACTTCATCCAGGGTTCCCCGTGGCGGAGGATGAGCAACCAGCACAGTATCGCTTTTCACAAGAAGTTTTAGCCGGTCTATTATGTGTTTTTCTCTAAAACTTATCAAAGAACTGAATGGCACAGGCATAGTGCCGCTCACGCCTGTAAAACTGATACCGTCAACAACAACCTCTTTAAGATGCAGTGAAGAAATATTAGGATATTTTTCAAATAATTTTTCAACCCTATCAAGATCGGAATTCCCACGAATTGCCAGAACAGGCGCCGGCATGTCGTTTAATTCGGCAATAACCGGCTCAGGCCTGATATAGTTCGTTATATCTCCGGCGACAACAAGCACATCAGGTTTGTGTTTTAATATTTTGCTTCTGATCAACGCGATTCTGTCGCGCCGGCCATGAATGTCTGCCACAGCGTATATGAGCATTAAAAATTTCCTCTTTGCCTTAAGGTCTACACTTCGCTTTTTAAATACAAAAAAATATCATGTTCTTGAATAAAAAACAATATTCTCACGCACGCGCAGCGCAGGCGCTTGCGCCGCGTGAAGCCGCAAAGACCGCAAAGAACAAAAAAAGAAAACCTTAGCGTCTGCATGAGGCAATACCTGGCAATCAAATAAATTTACCAGCTCCAACTTCGACTTTGACGTTTCTCTGATAACAAAACCATCAACACTTGCCAATAATAAGAAAATATGGGAATTATATAAAACCTAAATAACTCAGGAGGCTGTCTTGAAGATCGCCGTTTCCGCTGATGGCCCGGATCTGAATGCAAAGGTTGGATTCAGATTTGGGTCTTCTAAATACTTTATAATTGTTGATCAGGATACAATGGATTTTGAAGCAGTTGCAAACCCGGGCGCTTCAACTTACCAGGCTTCCGGTGTTCAGGCTGTTGTGCTCGTTATCAGCAAAAAAGTTGATACGGTTTTAACCGGACATTGCAGCCCTACTGCCATTGGACATTTAACCGTTAATGGCATACAGGTGCTTGCAGGGGTTGACGGCACGGTTGCAGAGGTTGTTGAAAGATTCAAAAAAGGCGAATTGCAACGACAGCCTGGAGTTGAATCTACTCCTGAAACAAGCGCTAATAAGATTGACAAGGCAGCTCTGGTTCATGCTTTAAGAAATTCCGCCAATCAGTTTATCAGGCTCCTGCCTGTTTTAACCGGTGTGGTGCTGCTCATCGGACTATTCAACTCATTTATGTCAAAAGAGCTTCTATCTTCAGTGTTCTCAGGCAATATATCAACTGATACCCTCTTTGGAGCCTGCCTGGGGAGTATTTTTGCCGGAAATCCCATTAACAGTTATATCATCGCTGGAGAATTACTGGCATATGGAATAAGCCTGTTTGCGGTGACCGCCTTGATCATTTCATGGGTGACGGTAGGTTTGATACAGTTGCCGGCCGAAATAACGGCTCTGGGCAGAAGATTTGCTTTGGTTAGGAATACAGTGTCCTTTGCTTTGTCCCTGGTTATAGCAATTTTTACAGTAGCGGTTATTAATATTATTGGAGGGTAAATTTGTCTAAAAGTACCATCCGGATGATATATTTTCCGGTTTTAATGATTGCAGTATATGGAATTATTTTTGCATTTATGCCGGACAGGGCTTTCCTGGCTTTCAAGAGCAGCGGTATTATTTTTTCCAATATAATTATACCATTAGGCCTTGTTTTTATTCTTATGATAGCTCTGAATCTTTTTTTAAAACCAGCATATATTGCCAGTTTTTTAGGAAAAGAGGCCGGCATTAAGGGAATCATGCTATCAATGACAGCAGGAATTATTTCTACAGGACCAATCTATGCCTGGTATCCAATGCTCAAGGAATTAAAGGAAAAAGGGGCTGGAAGTTCATCCATTGCCGTTTTCCTGAACAGCAGAGCTGTCAAGCCATTTCTTCTGCCAATAATGATTTCCTATTTTGGATGCTTATATGTGGCTATACTTACGGTGTTTACAATTACGGGTGCACTTGTCGCAGGATACCTGGTTGGGGCTTTGGTGGAGAAAAAAAAGTTGTAATAGTTCACCGCTCGCTTCGCTCAAGGCGCAGAGAGCGCAGAGTTTATCTTTATTATGCCACAACTAAAAATCATTTTTCCCGAAGAATTTAATTTTTTTAAGCGTCGAAAGAACAAAGGGCAGGAAATTATTTATCCTCTGGAGAGAAAAAGCTCGATCAAACATATTATTGAGTCCCTTGGCGTGCCTCACACGGAAATTGGTAAAATTGTTGTAGAGGATAAAGAGATTGATTTTAATTATATTCCGGCTAATTCGCAAAAGATAACCGTACTTCCTATTATTCCCCCCTTTGATGTTACCAGACCATCTGTTCTCAGGCCGGAACCATTGCAAAAAATGCGTTTTGTTGTAGATGTTAATGTAGGAAAGTTAGCTCTCCTTTTAAGGATGTTGGGTTTAGATACCGAATATTCCCCAAAATTTTTAGACAAAAATATTTTATCTTTTTGCAAAAAAGAAAAAAGAATTGTGCTAAGCAAAGATACAGGCCTACTCGAATGCAAACAGATTATATTTGGCAGACATATACGGTCAGTATATCCTGACGATCAATTATCGGAGGTGTTGGATTTTTTTGGAATCAAAGGGCCTTTTAAATTTTTTACCAGATGCCTGCGATGTAATAATAAACTGTCTTTAGTTAATAAAAAGGATATTATGCATCGGCTTGAACCTAAAACAAAAAAGTATTTTAACAGGTTTAAAATTTGTTCCCAATGCAACAGGATCTATTGGCGCGGCTCTCATTATGAAAAGATGAAAACCAGGTTGCTAAAAATGACAGACGATGCGGGAATGACAAGGTCGCGGCAGTGAAAAATATTCCTTTAAAATATCTTATTGCTGTTGGTATGTTAACAGGCCTGCCTTTGCTGGGCATTGCCCTTACCGGCGTTCCGCTGCGTATCTATCTTACATTTCCTCCAAAAACAGGATATATTATCCACGCTCCCTTTTCCTGGCCCGCGTTTATCGGTTTAAGCATTTTTATTCTATTTGTAGTTATTCCCTTTATCTTACAATGGGTTAAAGCCGGCGCTTTGATAAAGCCGGGGCAGCTAAAATCTTATCCTTTTCCATGGTGGGGATGGATCGGGGTTGTTGCCGGCTTGATCGCATGGGCTCTTGCGTGGACCCGTTTCCCCTGGTTTGCAGGATTTCAGCAACATACCTTTATTTTATTATGGCTCTCCTATATAGTGATCGTTAATGCCCTGACTTACAGACGCAAGGGAACCTGCATGATAACTGCACGGCCCGGCTTCTTTCTTCTGCTGTTTCCCGCAAGCGCTGTATTCTGGTGGTTTTTCGAATACCTGAACCGGTTTGTGCAAAACTGGGACTATATCGGCGTTTCTTTCAGCCCGTGGGAATACTTCAGGCATGCGAGCCTTTCCTTTTCAACCGTGCTTCCGGCTGTTTTAGGGACCCGCGAATGGCTGTCCGGGTCTTTTCGGATAAAGGAGAGATTCAAAAGTTTTATTCCCATTTATTTTATTAAATCAAGGACTCTGGCATTAATTATTTTGATAATATCCGGCGTCAGCTTGCTTTGCATAGGGCTGTGGCCTGATTACCTTTTTCCCCTTGTCTGGGTTTCACCTCTTCTTATAATAGTTTCTTTGCAGATACTTTCCGGAGAATTTCACCTGTTTTCGGATACTGTTAAGGGCGACTGGGTTTTTGTTGTATCCTCGGCAATGGCGGCCTTAATCTGCGGATGCTTTTGGGAAATGTGGAATTATTACAGCCTGGCAAAATGGGAATACAGCATTCCGTTTGTCCATGGATTCAAAATTTTCGAAATGCCGATTTTAGGGTATGCGGGCTATATCCCTTTTGGGCTTCAGTGCGCTGCAATCGGGAACATACTGGAAAATCTTTTTTCTGCAAAATAAAGAGGCCACTTGATTATAACAAATGGCCTCTTTATGTTTTTACAGACAAACCCGTTAAGTCAACTATTTGTCTTTTTTCTTTTTGCAAATTGCCTTTGGATCCGCCAGCAGTTTCAAGCTTTCATAACGCTCCATATACTCCTTTTCAAGGCGGACGGTCAGTTTTTTGGACTCTTCCGGAAATGTTTTCTGCAAAGAAGCATAACGCACTTCGCCGGATAAAAATTCCTGAAAGGTTCCATCAGGTTTCCTGGAATCAAGGATAAAGGGATTTTTGCCCTGGGCCTTTAAAACAGGGTTGTAACGGTACAAAGGCCAGTATCCTGACTGGACTGCAAGTTTTTCCTCTTCCTGACTTTTGCCCATACCCTTTTTAATTCCATGACTTATACAGGGCGCATAAGCCATGATCAGGGATGGACCATCGTAGCTTTCGGCTTCAATAAAAGCATTCATCATTTGTTTTTTATTTGCCCCCATAGCCACACTCGCAACATATACATAGCCGTATGTCATGGCCATGCGGCCCATATCCTTTTTGCATGTTTTCTTTCCTGATGCCGCAAACTTGGCAACCGAGCCGGTTGGGGTGGCCTTTGAAGACTGGCCTCCAGTATTTGAATAGACCTCTGTATCAAACACCATGATATTAATATCTTCCCCTGTGGCCATCACATGGTCAAGGCCGCCAAATGAGATGTCATATGCAGAGCCGTCTCCAAGAAAGATCCAGTATGATTTTTTTGTAAACAACAGGGACATACCGGCGATTTCACGCAAGACAGGATTATCTTTGTAAGCAGGCAAAAGCGCTTTAAGCTGATCGCCAAATTGTTTAGAGCCCTCAGCGTCTTTCATATTATTAAGCCAGCCTTGCATAGCCTTCTTTATCTTCTGCGGGATGCTGGTGCTCAAGGCTTCATGCATCAGGTCGGCCAGCTTTTTGCGCCGCTGCATTGTTGCCAGAAACATTCCATAAGTAAATTCCGCGGGATCTTCAAACAGAGAATTTCCCCAGGTGGGGCCAAAGCCGTCCTCGTTAACACAGTAAGGGATAGCCGGAGCGCTGCCGCCCCAGATCGAAGTACATCCGGTTGCGTTTCCAATGATCATTCGTTCTCCAAAGAGCTGTGTAAGGAGTTTGGCATACGGGGTCTCGCCGCATCCCGCGCAGGCGCCGGAGAACTCAAGCAGCGGCTGGAAGAACTGGCTGCCTTTGATAGAATTTCTCTTAACCAGATTATCCCTTACAGACAGATTGCTGACGAATTCATGAAACGGTACCTGCTGCCCGGTCTGAGTTTCAATCGGCTTCATTACAAGGGCTGGTTTTTTTGCCGGGCAGATGTCCGCACAATTGCCGCATCCCAAACAGTCAAGAGTGTTTACCTGTATGCGGAAATAATATCCTTTAAGCTCCTTGCCGATAGCCTTTATCGCCTTAAACCCTTTAGGTGCCTTGGTTAGGTCTTGGTCTGTTAACAGGACAGGACGTATGGCTGCGTGGGGACAAACCATAGCACACTGGTTGCACTGTATGCAGTTGTTCATATCCCAGTTCGGGACATTAATTGCCACTCCCCGTTTTTCATATTTTGAGGTTGCTACAGGGAAAATGCCATCAGGAGTAAAAGCGCTGACAGGAAGTTTGTCTCCCTGCTGGGCCAACATGGGACGCATCACATTTTTGACAAAATCAGGTTCGTCTATAGCGGTAACCGGCCTGTCAGAAGCATCAGCCCAAGACTTTGGATATTTGATTTCAATCAGATTGTCTAAAGTCTTATCCACAGCTTCGTAGTTCATATTGATGATCTTCTCACCCTTTTTGCTGAACATCTTTTTAATCTGGTCTTTGAGATAGGAGATAGCATCTTCTACAGGAATAATATTTGCCAGTTTAAAAAAGGCTGTCTGCATGATCATGTTGATCCTGCCGCCGAGACCTACTTCAGATGCGATTTTCACAGCATCGATATTATAAAATTTGAGGTTTTTCCGGACAATTGTTCTGCGCATGTGAGCGGGAAGATTTTCTTCCATATCTCTAACTGTCCAGTGGGAGTTGAGAACAAAGGTACCGCCGTCTTTAATCCCTTCCAGCAAATCATAGATATCAACATATTTGGATTTATGGCAAGCAATGTAGTCCGCAGAATCTATCAGATAGGTTGACTGGATCGGTGTTTTTCCAAAACGAAGATGGGAAAGAGTGAGACCGCCTGATTTTTTGGAATCATAGGCAAAATAAGCCTGGGCATACATATCTGTATTATCGCCTATGATTTTAATGGCGCTCTTGTTTGCGCCCACAGTTCCATCCGCTCCAAGCCCCCAGAATTTACACTGCACTGTTCCTTCCGGGGCTACGTCGAATCCTTCTTCTACTTCAAGAGAGGTATGGGTAACATCGTCAATAATGCCGACGGTAAAGTGATTTTTGGGGCCGGCTGAATTCATGTTGTCAAAGACAGCCTTAACCATGCCAGGGTTAAACTCTTTGGACCCAAGACCATATCTTCCACCGACTATTACGGGCATTTCACCCCGTTCCATATAGGCCGTGCATACATCCTGATATAAAGGATCGCCCAGCGCACCCCTCTCTTTTGTCCTGTCAAGAACTGTAATACGATCAACAGTTGCAGGTATTGCGGCAAACAGATGCTCAGCCGAGAAAGGACGGTACAAACGTACCTTGACAAGGCCGACCCGTTCTCCTTTGTCAATTAGATAATTGACAACCTCTTCGATGGTTTCACAGGAAGAACCCATGGAAATGATTATTCTTTCTGCATCAGGATCTCCTGCATAATCAAACAGCCGATATTTGCGACCTGTAAGGTTTTCGACCTTTTTCATACATTGACCGACAATGGCTGGGACCCTTTGATAATAAGGGTTGGCTACTTCTATTCCCTGGAAATAAATATCCGGATTCTGTGCAGTTCCTCTGAGTTCGGGCCTTTCAGGGCTTACGGCTCTGGAGCGAAACGCGTCAACAGCATCCCAATTCAATAATTTGGCCATGTCATCGTAATCTATCATTTCGACTTTCTGAATTTCGTGGGAGGTACGAAACCCGTCAAAGAAATGGATAAAAGGAACAGATGCCTCAACTGCTGCGAGATGCGTTACCAGCCCCAGGTCCATGACCTCCTGCACTGAAGCAGATGCCAGGAGGGAGAAACCTGTCTGTCGAACAGCCATGATATCCTGATGGTCCCCAAAGATGGAAAGCGCATGTCCTGCAATCGCGCGAGCCGAGACATGAAATACAGCAGGCAACACTTCACCTGATATCTTATACATGTTGGGAATCATCAAAAGAAGACCCTGTGAAGCGGTAAAGGTTGTTGTAAGGGCTCCGGCAGCCAGATTGCCGTGCACGGCCGCGGCTGCTCCGGCTTCTGACTGAAGCTGCCGAACCAGCATGGTTTGCCCGAATATATTTTTAAGACCATTGGCTGCCCATTCATCACACATTTCTCCCATGCCGGATGAAGGTGTAATTGGATAAATGGCGGCAGCATCACTCATGGCATATGCCACATAGGCCGCAGCAGTGTTTCCATCGATTGTTTTCATTTTTTTTGTCATAGCGCTGCTCCTTTATTAAATGTCCGGGTTATAACTCCTATGGATTTGTAACCTAAATTGAGCGATTAGCCTTTTCCCTAAAAGCCTTCAGCCTTCAGCCTATCCCCCTGACTTACAAATAGTAATTTACCTTATATTAAACCTCATGTAAAGAAAAATATTTATTTAAAAACTGAACGGTATTTAGTGTTAAGAAGATTTTCATAGAAATCATTGCCTTTGTCGTCGATAATAATAAATGCTGGGAAATCCTTTACTGTAATTAGCAATATTGATTCCATGCCCAGTTCAGGGTAGGCAATGGTTTCAATGCATGTAATACACTCTTTGCCCAGCCGTGCACCAGACCCGCCAATGGAGCCAAGGTAAAAACCGCCGTATTTTTTACACGATGCTACAACCTCGGCGGAACGGTTTCCTTTAGCAAGCATTATCATGGAACCACCGTGCTCCTGGAAAACAGGCACGTAATGGTCCATGCGTCCCGCGGTCGTTGGGCCAAAGGAACCGGAAGGGTATCCTGACGGGGTTTTTGCCGGACCTGCATAATATATAATGTGGTCTTTGAAATAGCGCGGGAGGCCTTTGCCTCTGTCGAGGCGCTTTTTTAGCCTGACATGAGCTATGTCCCTTGCCACAACAATTTTACCGTCTAACAAAAAAGGGGTTGCTACCGGGTATTTGCTCAAAATTGCCCTAATTTCATCCATAGGCTTATTCAAGTTTATTCGCACGGCATCCTCTTCGTCTATTTGCGGCAACGGCAGATAGTTTGCGGGATCGGTTTCAAGCCTTTCCAAAAAAATACCGTCACGCGTAATTTTTGCCTTGATGTTTCTGTGGGCGCTGCAGCTCACGCCAAGGCCTATGGGGCAGGATGCTCCGTGCCGTGGAAGTCGCACGACTCTTATGTCGTGACAAAAATATTTTCCTCCGAATTGTGCGCCGATTCCAAGTTCGCGTGATATTTTCAGCAATTGTGCTTCAAGTTTTATGTCTCTAAAGGCATGCCCCAGTTCATTTCCTTTTTCGGGAAGGGTATCCAGATATCCGGCTGACGCCAGTTTAACCGTCTTTAGATTTGCTTCAGCAGAGGTTCCTCCAACGACAAAAGCAAGATGATAAGGAGGACATGCACCGGTTCCAAGGGATTTCATTTTCCTTTCCATAAAGCCGGCCAGATTCTCAGGGGTCAATATCGCCTTTGTTTCCTGATAAAGATAAGTTTTATTTGCAGATCCGCCTCCCTTTGCAATAAAAAGAAAATTATATTCATCCCCTTTTGCAGCATATAGTTCTATCTGGGCAGGAAGATTACATTCTGTATTTATTTCATCAAACATTGTTAATGGAGCTAACTGCGAATAACGCAGATTGTTTTTTGTATAAGCATTAAATATTCCCTTTGAAATAGCCTCCTTATCAGAAAAACCGGTCCAAACTTTTTGGCCCTTTTTGCCTATAACGATAGCGGTTCCGGTATCCTGGCACAGGGGAAACACCCCTTGTGCGGAAATAACCGCATTTTTTAGCATTTCAAGGGCAACATATCTGTCGTTTTTAGAAGCTTCAGGGTCGTCAACAATCATTGCCAATTGCTTGAGATGAGCCGGCCTGAGCAGGTGGGATACATCTTTGAATGCATGCTCGGCAAGGAGAGTGAGCCCCTCAGAAGCGATTTTCACTATCTCGGTATTTAAGAAGGGTTTTAAGTCAATATGGTCTGTTGTTATTAAACGATAAGGTGTAGAATTATTTTTTAAGGGAAACATTTCCTGATAGGTAAATTCTACCATTGCAAACTTCTCCTAATTAATGTCTGAACAAAAACTCAAAACACTAATTATAATTACCACAAATTGCAAAAACAAACAATCTCTTTGGTTCTCCAAAATTGAAGACCTGGTTATCATGTTTTTTAGTTCTGATCCGACACTTTCTTGTCGTGATAATTTGACTAAATACAACAAGATAGTGGGACGTTTGTGCAGAGTGTGCGCAGGGCTTGCTGATTAGGACCAAATCGCTGATGTGTTGCAGGAAATGTTTCATGGTGATAAGAATCTGAGATAGACGCTATGACTGAAAAGACTTTAGGCAAGTTCGGAACGAACATCCCTTATTTCGCTATGCAGCTAAAAAAGCGATAGGCCCTCTCCAGTTAACTGAAGATGAAGCAAGAATGACAGCGCGGCGGGCGTTTCAAAACAACTCAAGATTGACATCTGCCGAAATTGGAAAAGCAATCGGTCGATCCAGACGAACGGTGGATAATTATATCGCCGATCTTCGAGCAAAAACCCAGGTCGAGCTAAATTTAAAGATCTTTCATATGCGCCGCCTTGGGATTCCCCAAGAGCGTATTGCATTGTGTTTGGGCTTGATCAGAAAACAATCCATTACCATTTAGGGAAAAAGGCAGAATTGCCTTTTCCCCTAAATACCGATTTATCGAAAGGATTTACAGTCTCCCAGGTGGCTGAAAAGCATGCCTGCCCCGTAGGTCCGGAAGATCGTACTAGGGGTTGGACTGAGCCGTCAGGCACCACTCTCCTCAGAGCGTTTTAAGGCAAATGTAGTATCCGCCATGCAAAAGAAAAAAATAATCGGTGTAACCAGTTTAGGGGGGTATGACATATGCTCCTCCAGGTACGTCATCATTTCAAAGAAAAAACTAAATCAAGATTAAAGGTAACTATTCAGCCACAGATATACGCTGATCATCACTGATATAATTCTGTAACCGTTCAAGGTTTAGGGTTCAGAGGTTCAAGGTTTAGAGGTTAAATCGTAAGGATATCTAAGATGTTCAATAATCCCGTCAATCTCTTCCCGTGATAAAACCACAGGGATATAAGGTTTTCTTTTGGCCCTGACGACATCTTTAAGTTCGCCGAATTCATTTTTAAGGATATGCCGATAAAAAAACAAAAGCGCATTAAATGCCTGATTTTGGCTGAAGGCTGATACCTTGCGCTTGACGGCCAAAATAGGTCAAAAACTCTTTAACATCAGCAGTAGAGAGCAATGCCGTAGGTTTGCTTCGAGTATATGCTTAAAACTGCCGTAACCATTGCTTATAGGTTTTTAAAGTTTTGGGAGAATAATGTCTGACCTGGATTTCGTTTGCTAATTCGGTATATTCAGATTTCCACGATGCTCCTGCTAATAGTTTTGAAAGAACTTTCTCTTTCACGTCAGGTTTTTTGGCAGCGGTGCAGCTATATTGCTTGTCTGGTAGTGGAAAGACTTGGATTTTAAAGAGACATCCTTTACAGCGTCTGGCGATGAGATAAAACAACGAGATGTTTTATCCGGGGAAACCTTCTCAGAAAAAAGGGTATCCTTGGCAAGTATAAGCTCATAATACAGCGAGATTGAATGATATGCTTGATCTTGTTGCGCTTTCGTTTGCTTCTTTTCCTATAGTTTCGCAAGAAAGTGAGTAAGACTCCCGCGTTGTGTTTGCGGAAAATTATACTTTTGACAAAAATCCAGATAATAGCGTAGCCACTTCCGATATGCATCCTGATTATTTTTCGGGATGGGCTTCTCTTGTAAATATGCCTCAAACTGTGTTTGTAAAGATGACGGGATATTCAGCATAATGGAAATCTCCAGAAGTTTTATATCATTCCATATGGAATGATATACGGAAATATTTAGTAAAATAGCACAAAAAACTTGTTAAGAAAATATTTCTGAGATACAAGAAAAATGTTGACAGAGTAGTCGCCAAAACTTTTTTACGGAAAAACGACAATGAGTTGATTACTGTATAACGATGTGAATAAATTTTCAATACTATGGAGATATACAGAACAATAGAATAACTTGTTATAATCTAAATGGGGGATTAAAATGGGTGTTTTAAAGTATATCAAACCTAAAAAGGTTAGTCTTAAAGACCATTCGGTTTTGAATGAAAAATGGGTTCAGGAAATTATTGCGGATGATCCCTCAATATTAGGATTAGGAGATTTGATTTTAAAAGATAAAGAACGCTTACAACCTCGTGCTGGCCGCTTAGATCTCCTATTGCAGGACTCCGATTCCACACGCCGTTATGAAGTTGAAATTCAGCTTGGTAAAACAGATGAGAACCACATAATACGGACTATCGAGTATTGGGATATAGAAAGAAAGAGGTATCCGCAGTATGAGCATTGCGCAGTTTTAGTGGCAGAAGATATAACAAGTAGATTCCTAAATGTTATCAGTTTATTTAACGGTTTTATTCCGCTAATTGCCATCCAGATGAATGCTTTGCAAATGGATGAAAACATTTCTCTTGTTTTTACGACTGTGCTTGATCAGATGACTCTCGGATTAGTTGACGAAGATGAAGATGTTACTGACGTTACTGATCGATCCTATTGGGAAAAAAGAGGAACAAAAGCTACTGTTTCACTGGTTGATGATTTGATTGATATTATCAAAAGTTTTGAGCCGTCTATAGAACCGAAGTACAATAAGTTTTATATAGGACTATCGAAAGAAGGACAGCCAAATAATTTCGCAATCTTTCATCCGAAAAAAAAGTTTGTACGAATTGATTTGAGACTTCCTAAGGAGGAAGAAACTGAAACCAAAATTGAAGAAGCTGGCCTTGACCTTATGGAATATAGTAGATCTGGCCGTACAAGAATAAAACTGACTAAAAAGGAAATTAAAGAAAAGCGTGAGTTCTTAACTGAGTTAATGAAAATGGCTCACGACCGCTTCAATTCATAGTTTGGGATTATAACCCGTCACTGCACCTGACGCAAACGCTGGCGCGTTTGCGTCAGGTGAGTTCAGCGTTGTACGTAATATTAAATTGAAAACCAATGGCGTTAATGCCATAGTTAGCCGTTCATTGCAGGCAAAAGGAGGAAAAATAAAATGTCAAATAATAGAGCCGTTCCATTTAAAAATAAAAGGAGAAGAGCTATGCGTATATTAATTATTTTTTTGGTCTTGATTATGGCGACGTTAGGTAATATAATCCCGCGTGCCGAAGCAGGCATGGACTTAGGGATCTCCATCGGAGAAGAGGGACTGAGGAGTTTTTCTCTTTCCGTGGGAGATTATTACCGTGTGCCGCAAAGGGAGGTAGTAATCATCAGGGAAAGAGGCATACCTTATGAGGAGATGCCGGTTGTCCTCTTTCTCGCTGGAAGGGCCCATATTGCACCTGGAATAATAGTAGACCTCAGACTTGGGGGTATGTCATGGATGGATATTACACTCCGTTATGGTTTGTCACCGGAGATATATTATGTCCCTGTTAGCGTATCACCAGGCCCACCATATGGAAAGACATACGGCTACTATAAAAATAAGCCAAGAAAGGAGTGGAAAAAAGTGAGGCTCGGTGATGACGATGTTGTCAACCTTGTGAATCTCAAATTTGCATCAGAACATTATGGACGTCCTCCAGAAGAAGTGATAAAAATGAGGTCCGGGGGCAGAAGCTTCGTAGAAATTAACGAGGAGATAAAGAGGGGAAAAGGACAAAAGGTGAAAGAGAAAGGAGAAAAACACGGGGGTAAGGGAAAAGGAAAGTTTAAAGACTGAATTCAAGAAGGGAATTAAAACTTTTTTAAATCGTAAGATGCACTGAAGATGAAGAAAGGAGAAGAGGAAGATGAAAATGTTTAGCGGTGAGGGGGACATCCTTAAATACTCAAATAACTCAATCGTCCAGATGACAACCTGCTTCTTTCGCTATCTTCTTTCCTCTTTTTACTGCGTAGCTCACCGCAGCAAGTGTCATGTCAAGGGAAAAGAAAAAGGGGTCAAGTCTGCCTTTGACCCTTGCTCAAATTTATTAAGGGTCAAAGGCAGACTTGACCCCTTTTTCTTGCTCAAATTTATTAAGGGTCAAAGGCAGACTTGACCCCTTTTTCCCATTCGATCCGGGCACCGTTCGGGCCTTTGCCTGGGTGAGTCCTCCACGTACTATTCCAACGCAGCTCGTTTCCTCCGGCTACTATGCCCTCTGCTGACTTCTGCCACGCGATGGTCTCCCCTTACGGTTCGCTCAGTCCTTCTGGACACGCAACAGATCTCCCGGGGTAAAACACACGTCTTTCAGCACGTGAATGCCGAGTATACGGGCATTGCTTATAATGGATAGAGGACTTAACCTTGTGTTGCAGGCTGGTCCCGCAAATGCACGCCTAACTCGATTTCTGTTCGTCACCCCGTGCTTTTGTGTTACTCTGCCTCAGCAGAGCCACTGCCTTCCGGGGCACCGTCACCGGATACCCCGTTGTGATAACACTATGCCCTTCGCCTCCATCTGGCTGGGCTTGGGACTTGCCTTGACTTCCATAATTAGTGTCTGAACGAAAACCCCTGTTTTCCGGTTTGAATAGTCCAGCGTGAGCTATCTTCACAAAGTAAGCGGCATTCAAATTCGATGTAAAAGGGGTAGTAAAAAGAATTTTCGATAGAAAAGTACCTTTCGGTCAG
>JAPVVG010000154.1 GCA_028571455.1 Desulfobacteraceae bacterium
TTCACGTTTTGATGTGCGCGGATTTTTTGCGTCAAACCTTGCATCTGCAATCCTGTTAAAACCCATTGCAGAGGAGCGCGCCCCGATCATGGCGATAAGAATCCAGAAGAGATGCGTCAGGCTGATTGGATGGTGCCGGTAGGCAAGTGTTGCCGCTGAAAGGGCAAAGGGAAGTGCAAAAATGGTATGGCTGAATTTGATTGTTTTGCCATATGCAAAAACCTGATTAAATATATAGCGGTTTTTCAACTGTCTCATTTTTCTGCAGATTTATAACATTGTAACCGTTCACGGGTTCAGGGTTCAAAGGTTCAGGGTTCAGGGTTTAAGGGTTACCGAAACCCGCCTGCCATCCGTCGGGCAGGTCTAAACCGTCTTATGAGCAAGGTTAACAAAAGAAAGATAACCCTGAACGGTGAACTTTTGAACCTGTGAACGCTTACAGTGCAACTATATTTCATCAAGCCAGATTCCGTTGATTTGTGTTCCGCAATACGGGCAGCGGCCGTTTTCCAGCATATTTTTGATTATGGAAAAGCCCAAACGGTTGATAAGAAGCTTTCCGCAATTAGAGCAGAATGTATTTTCCCCATCCTCGCTTGGCACATTTCCGATATAAACATATTTTAACCCGGCATTAATTCCTATTTTGCGAGCTGCAACAAGGCTTTCAACCGGCGTTGGAGGCCGGTCTGTAAGCCTGTATGTCGGATAAAACGCGCTTACATGCCATGGTGTTTCAGGGCCAAGGGATTTAACAAGAAATAGAGCTAACTTTTCAAGCTCCTTTTTGTCATCGTTTAGCCCGGGAATAAGCAGGGTAGTAACCTCAACAAAAATGCCTAACGATTTCATCAGCTTCAAAGTCTTCTTAACAGGTTCCAGCCTGGCCTTGACAACCTCTTTGTAAAAACTTTTATTAAATGCCTTTAAGTCAACGTTGGCTGCATCCAGGTAAGGGCTTATCATGTGAACGGCTTCGGAAGTCATATACCCATTTGTTACAAAGACATTCTTGATCCCCTTTGCATGAGCCAGCTTTGCGGTATCAAATGCAAATTCAAAAAAAACAGTTGGTTCGGTATAGGTATAGGCTATGCTTTTGCAGTTTCCTTTTACTGCTGCGTTTACAACATCTTCAGGTGTATATAAGTCGCCAGTTATCATGCCATTATGGTCTGATGGCATCTGCGAAATATCTGCATTCTGACAAAAAAGACATTTAAAATTACAACCCACAGTTGCTATAGAATAGGAGAGACTTCCCGGCATGAAATGAAAGAGCGGTTTTTTTTCGATCGGATCTATGTGACTGGCGATGAGTTTTCCATAGACCAGTGTTTTCAGGATTCCTCCCTGGTTTTCCCGGACACCGCATATCCCGCGCTTGCCATCTTTTATAATGCAGCGATGGCTGCACAGGTTGCATTTTACCTTCTTTTCCTTTAAGGGTTCATAAAGATAGGCTTCCATAATCGTTGCTCCTTATTATTTTGTAAGCGTTCACGGAACGTTGAAATTAGAAAATAGAAATTGGAAATTTGGCCTGAACCTTTTTGTTTCACTTATCAAAGTCGTGCCAGACCATATTTGATAACACTTCTGCCAGTTTGTAAACATCCAACTCGTAAACTCGTTTCATCTCTCCCAAATTTCTACTTTCCAATTTCAAGTTTCAAGCCCCGCCACGGCGGGGCTACATTATTTCTAACCTGTTGCTGTGTCTGTTGTAGGCTTCACCTTGTATCTGATTGGAAGGGTTCTTGTTTTATAGCGAGGGACAAGTGTAACAACCATACCTGCAAAAGCTCCAAAAGGACATCTTTGCAACAGACTGAGCTGTTCTATTCTGGATGCAATATTTCCATGTATTACAGGCAACTGGCATGTTGTTCTCCATGATACGGGAACATCTCCTAAAGCAGTTCTGATAATTTGTTTCAGCTCCCATACACTGAAAAATTTTCCGCGATTGTATACAGTTTTAACAAATATTCCTTTAATACGCCTTTGAATTGCTTTAATCGCATACCGGTTTAATACACCGATAAATATTTTGTCTTTTGTAATTCTGCATGCCTCTTCAAAGGCTTTTTGGGGATCTTCGACAAATTCCAGGGTGGTAATAAGGCATGCATAATTAAAGGAGTTATCGTCAAACGGAAGGTCTTCGGCAAATCCGCGATGAAGGTCCGCGCGATTGCCAAGATTTTTTGCCGCAATATCAAGCATATACGGGGAGGAGTCGAGTCCTGTTGCCTGAAGCCCCATTTCCACAAACGACAAAAGGTTTGCTCCGATTCCGCAGCCTATATCGATAATCGAATCTCCGCGCACAGGCTTGAGCATATCAAACATAAGACGTTTTTCAAGATCAAAAAGAAATCTATTGTGCGGCTTATTAAACCATTGCTCGTAAGCTATAGCATCATGAAAATTAAATACATAACCCATGCAAGCAATTTAATAAAAAAAAAGGCTATTATCAAGGGAAAAAACAAGGACATCCACATTTCCCCCTTCAGCAAATTCCCCTTTAACCACCCCCCATAGAGAAGGCCTCGCTCGATATTTTCATGAAATATTACAAATATCTTTTGCACCCTGATTTTGAACTGCAATTGCTATTGCGCCTATAAAAAAAACTATTCCAATAATTACCCCGATTATCTTAGCTTTCATCTTATATTTCCTCCGGAAAATTTATTATTCCACCAGGCTTTTTAATCTCGGTTTTATCTGAGGTGCTGATGTGAGACCTTTGCAAAACGCCCCCTTTTGCCCAATTGAGCGCTGATGCTTCACTTCGTGTCGGCGTCAGGCTCAAATTTTAATCCTCAAAATACTCAATGTATTCCTGCGGTTAAAATTTTCGCCTTCCTTGAACTTGAACAAAATTGAGCATTTTTCAAAGGTCTCGATGTTTACTTGTTCTTACCCCAGTCTTCAAGTTCTGCTCCTTGATACTCCTCCTGTTGGATGGTGAGGTCCATGTTGATGGCAAGCCCCGAATGCTTCTTGACTTCGCTGTCTTCCTTCAACTGTAAGTGGCGTTCCCGGGCCGCCTGTACATCCTCCAATGCCTTTCTCAAGGCCAATCCAATGGCATTGCTTTTGTATATCTGTCCGGGTTTAAATTCAGGTGGAACACCATCCTCGGCGATGTCTTCCGCAAAGCGCGCAAGCTGTTTCATCTTTTCCATGGCCTGGTCCATGATCTTCCAGCCGATGTTTTCATCTTTTTGGAAGACCCAGGAA
>JAPVVG010000155.1 GCA_028571455.1 Desulfobacteraceae bacterium
GGATCTGGTTAATTACTTCATTTAATATCAGGATAGCATTTGGCTTAAATTGATGTTCCCGTTCCTTTGCGGCGGGTATATCGCAATCAATTTCACTCCTGATCATTCCATAAGAGTAATAGTTTATCCTGCCAAGGTCGACTCCTTCTACGCAAACAGCCCCTCTTATTGGAGTGTCCCATGTCTTTACCAGATGTCTGATGCCCCGAAGGTTGCCATTTCCCATTGATTGTATGACGCCAGCAAGAACGATATCAGATTCAAAGCGAAGATTTAACTTACGGAAAATTTCAGGCAATGATGCCAGCACTGCAACACCAACTGAATTATCTAAAATACCGGCGCCTTGAATTGAATTTTCTTTGATGGTAAAATTATGATCGATATCTGCATCAAGAGCTGTGTCAAGATGAGCAACCACAAAAATAGGCGGTTTTGTTTTGGAGGTTCCCCTGATGATTCCTATGGGATTCCGATAACCATCGGTAGAGCATTCATCAACCCCGGATTCCGCCAGTCTATCCATAAAAACACTGGTGCGTCTTTTTTCCTTGAAAGTAGGAGACGGGACCTGGCCGATAAATACAATATTGGCAATAATTGTTTCCTTAATCGATTTTATTGCGTCAACAAAGGAAGGTAGTTTGTCAAGATATGTTTCCATATTTTTACCATTTCAATTTATGTAGCCATTCAAAGGTTGATGAATTCGTAAAAACCACTTTTTACGAAACGTGTTAAGTGTTAGGTGTTAAGTGTTAAGAGCTTGATATGACAATTAAATGTTTTATCTTAACACCTAACACTTAACACCTAACACTTGATGAATTTGACTTTTTATAAATTTATTACTATTAACATATCAAATATAGAAACATTTTAAAAGTAGTTCTTGACGATTCTGTTTTTTAGACAGAAAATACTTGTCAATCACGCTTTAATATCTAAACACAATTGAAGATTTTGCATGAATCTGGTATGTATAAAAATCAACAAGTTGCATCTGAACTCTGCAATTGTCGAGTATGCCGGAGACAGCAGGAGACAGCAGATTTTGGGCCGCAACCTTAATGGAGAAAGCCGCATATGAGATTTATTATTTTTATTGGGGTTTGCATGATTTTATTTTGCTCAACGGTTCAGGCTGAAACAATGTATGTCACCGATGATATTAAGATAACATTGAGAACGGGACAGGGGATTGATCACAAAATATTGGCCATGATTAAGCCCGGTCAGGAACTTGAAGTGCTTCAACCGGATGATGAGTGGACACAGGTCAAGCTGCCCAGTGGAATGGAAGGATGGGTTCTAACCCGTTTTCTGACATATGATAAACCCTGTCGTCTTGAATTTGGAATATTGAAAAAGAAATATGAAACTCTCTCGACTCAGTCAGCCTCCCTGCTTAAAGAAAATAGAATCTATAAAGAGGAAAGCAAAAGATTTCGCACGGAGCTTTCAGGAAGCAAAGAGATGCTTGCGGCAATTAGTAAATCATATGACACTTTAAAGAAGGAGTCTGCCGACTTTTTAGAACTTAAATCAAAATATGAAGTTACATCTTCACAGCTTACCGACCAGACGAAAAAAGCGAAGAAGCTGGAAGAGGAACTATCAAAGCTGGTGTCGCACCGAAACATTATATGGTTTTTAAGCGGCGCAGGTGTGCTGGTTTTGGGTATCTTAATCGGTTTTAGCGCCAGGCGTCAGCGCCGGAAACCATCTTTATTATAATATAAGCGTTCACGGTTCATAGGTTCACGGTTCAAGGTTGAGTGGTGAAAATTATATTATGGAAATTAAAACAGACTTTTTGATAATCGGCAGCGGCGTGGCTGGCCTGACCTTTGCCATTAAGATGGCAGAATTCGGCAGAGTCGCTATAGTCACAAAAAAGGGGGTCATGGACAGCAATACATCCCTTGCGCAGGGAGGCATTGCCTCTGTTTTCGGCAAAGTTGACTCCTTTGATTTACATATCCAGGATACTCTCGCTTCCGGTGACGGCCTCTGCAACAGAGAGGTTGTAGAGATGGTTGTAAAAAACGGGCCGGACAGAATTCGTGAGTTGATTGATTTTGGCGTGCATTTCAATATCCGGGAAAAAGAGCGTTTAAAAGATAAATCGCAAAACAAAGACCCTGAGCTTGATCTTGGGCAAGAAGGCGGGCATTCGCAAAAACGCATTGTTCATGCCCAGGATATGACAGGCCAGGAAATTGCAACCGTTCTTGTTAAGCATGTTAAGAACCATGAACATATTACTTTATATGAAAATCATATTGCCATCGATCTTATAATCTGTTCAACCCGCATGAAAAGAGGACTTATCACTACGACCCATGAAGACTACTGCCTTGGAGCATATATCCTTGATATGCAAACCAACGCTGTAAAAACCTTCTGCGCCCCTATTACACTTCTTGCCACCGGAGGCGCAGGCAAGGTATATCTTTACACAAGCAATCCTGATGTTGCCACGGGTGATGGGATAGCAATGGGCTATAGGGCGGGCGCTACTGTGGCAAACTTAGAATTTGTTCAGTTTCATCCAACCTGCCTGTATCATCCTGAAGCTAAGAATTTCCTGGTATCGGAGGCCGTAAGGGGTGAAGGGGGAATTCTGATCGACTCTGCCGGAAACCGATTTATGGAACGATATGATCCGCAAAAAGATCTGGCTTGCCGGGATGTGGTTGCCCGCGCCATTGACTCGGAGTTGAAAAAGAGCGGGGATGATTTTGTCTTTTTAGACATATCACATAAGAAGCCTGAATTCGTAAAGGACCGGTTTCCTAATCTATATAAAAAATGTCTTACATTCGGCATAGATATGACAAAAGAGCCTATTCCTGTGGTTCCTGCCGCCCATTATATGTGCGGCGGAGTTGTGACGGATATGTTCGGCAGAACCGATATACGCGGTTTATATGCAGTAGGGGAGAGCGCATGCACAGGGCTGCACGGAGCCAACAGGCTTGCAAGTAATTCTTTAATTGAGGCCCTTGTATACGCCCATACAGCTTCAAAGCAGGCTGCAGAGGAGATTAAAGCTCCTCTGGATTTCGAATCAATGCCTATTCCTCCTCTGTGGGATGAGGCCGGCACAACCGACAGCGATGAGGCTATTATGGTTTCACATAACTGGGACGAAATACGCAGATTTATGTGGAACTATGTTGGAATAGTCAGATCAAACAAACGGCTGGACAGGGCAAAGCGACGCATTGAAAATATACAAAAAGAAATACAGGAATATTACCAGGGTTTTAAGATTTCTTCAGATCTTATTGAACTGCGAAATATTGCTACAGTAGCTGAACTGATTATCAGGTGCGCCATGCACAGGAAGGAAAGCCGGGGGCTTCATTTCAACATCGAATATCCTTATCGGGACGATAAGCGTTGGAAAAAGGATACCATTATCAGAAGGCCGTTTATGGGATGAAACAGCAGGTTTCAGGGATTAGAGGATTAGTTGTTCCGCACATTTATGCCTTTGGAAACCTTGCTGATACCAGATAAACCCTGACAACCAATTTATGGGCTTTTCGCCAAAGCTTCAAATCCTTCCAATACACTAATCCTTACCCCTTAATCCTTACCCCTAACCATCTTTTCCAATTGTTTTTCATAATAGGAGCGATTCTTTTTTGCCAGTTGTAAGGCTCTTTTTTCCGTGGCGATTGCATCTTGTATCTGGTTGTTAACATAGAAGCTCTCAGCAAGGGTGTCCAGTATGTGCGGGGCCTGTTTTAGCTGTATCGCTTTTTTTGCCAACATGAGGGCACGTTTCGGGTTGCGGAATTTTTCATCATCACATGTGGCAAAAAGCCATGCAAGATTATTTAGCACCTGCGGATTATCAGGCAAATAGGTTAATGAGCGTTCATAAGCTTCAATAGTCTTTGCATAATTTTTTTTGCTGTAAAACAGGTCGCCCAAAGCGCTATACAGTCCGGGGTTGTTGGGCGTTTTTTCAAGCTCTCGTAGAATTGTTTTTTCAAAAAAATACCTATTTAATCTATCTTTGGTTTCGCCAAAACTCAGCTTATATCCGATTCCTCCTATTAAAATCATTCCCACCAGATAGGCAGCTATACTTTTCCTTATCTTCTGGTTATGAAAGATTATCCATCTTTTGTCTCTTTCACATCTTTTTAGATATTCTATCCGTTCTTTAATGCTGAAATGGTGCCAGTTTGGCTTGTCGGGTGGTTGCCCGCTTGTAAGGGCTATCTTTTCAAGGGTGGAGATAAGCGGTTTTGAACTCTTGCAGAGCGTATAAACGTGGATATCTGCCTGACGCTCGAAGTTGCGCATAAAGAATCCAAAAATAAAGCGGAAATAGACAAGGAAAATTATGATTGTAACAAGGCTCAATACTGTTGAATATACGGCAGTCCGGTCAAGACCGGCTATGTTTATACTGCTAAATAATAGATCAGCATAAATAATCGAGTAGATGATCAGGTCAAAGCTGGCATAGGAAAGCACAAGATAACCGACAAAAAAAAGCAGATAAAACCAAAGGTGTTTTCTCTTTATATGTCCGATTTCGTGGGCAATTACAGCATCAATTTCTTCGGGCTCAAGAAACCGGAGAAGGGCGTTTGTAACAAGAATGTAGCGAAATTTCTTAACCAGCCCCATAACCCCTGCGGTGATCATTCTACCACCCAGTATAGGCCAGGATAGAATTTCGGCATATTCAACTCCTGCTTTTTGGCACAGGTTTTCGATGCGACTTCTATGAAATCCCGGTTCCAGCGGTTTACATCTCCAGAATTTCCGGATCATTGCCGGTCCGAGAATTGAAACGCCTAAGAGAAAAACCATAAAATATATTATTTCTCCTTCAGTTGTGGAAAGAAGATATTTTGGCAATTCAAAGGGAAGCGCATTAATAATATCGGCGATCCCGGATAACAGAAACCAGGGGATAAGCACCGGTATTGAGAACGAAATGTTGGAAAAAATGTATGCCCGCCTGGACATGCCGTCCATGTTGAGCTTTTGATAAGCCCTGTAAGCAAAGCCCCATACAATTGCGATATAGAATACAAAAAGGCCGATAAAAAGCAGCGCTTGCAAAGTAGGGATAATTGTAAAAACAGATATGTTTATTAAAAATGATGGGAGACTAAGCCCGTAAATATTTATGGTGAAAAGCACGATTGCCGTTATAGACAGCCTGCTTAGGGTTGAATTGAATTTATGATCAAGACGATAATAGTTTTGTTTTGAAATCTGCTTTTCAAGTGCGCGGAATCGTAGCCGGGTAAAAAATATAAAAACAATGATCAGGCCGAAGAACAGAGCCAAAGTTTCAAGCGGAGCAAAATTCGGTTCTTCAGGAGGCGGGTAAGTGGTATATATGAGAAGTACAATGATGAGATATATGAAATTAGAGAACATGGTAACACTTAGGTTCAGGGTTCAAAGGTTCAGGGTTGTTTTGAAAGATGAACGTCGAACATCGAACGTCGAACGTCCAACGTCGAATAATGATGTCGCTCCGCTCCTCAAATTATTTTAAAATCGAATAAAAAAACCAATGCCGAACATTGAATGACTATTTCTGTTTCTTTTCAGCCGTTTTGATACTCGTAACGAAAATCTTAATTAATTTCTCTGTTTCCTGTAAAATATCATCTAATACTTCAGGTTTTTTAAACTCTGTTTCTTCATCTTTTCCCCACGCCAAGCCGTGGTTCGATGTTGATTTTTTTTCAGTCCCTCCTGGGCAAAAACAACTTAGCCCTTCTGACCTCTGACCTCTGACCTCTGACCTCCGACTTCCGACCTCTTCCTAATTGAGCTTTGGCTCAATTAGAGTAGTATCTTTCTTTTTCGCTGTAAATACAGCCGCAGTATTGCTGCCGGTACATGCCTAATTGTTTTGACTCCTCGATTCCCTGTTTCCATCCAATGCGGAAATCTGTGTAATAAAATGGAATGCCTGCCTTTTTGCCGATTGATTCCCCTATCGATTTTATCATGTCATGCTTCTGGAACTTGCTGTATAAAAGGGTGGATGTAAAATAATCAAACTTGCCGCGTTTTGCCACAAGGGCGGCGCACCTCAGGCGGTCATGATAACAGTAGAAGCATCGATTTGATTCTCTGAATACTACATTTTGAATAAATCCTTCAAGATCATATCCTTCCTGATAAATGACTCGAAGATTAACGGTTTCAGCATAAGACTTCAGGGCATCCTGCCTTCTCAGGCATTCCTGATAGGGATGGATGTTGTGTTTATAAAAAAAACCCATGACTTCCATGCCTTGTTCCCTGAGAATCTTAACCGGATATATTGCACAGGGCGCGCAGCATATATGAAGCAAAATTTTCAATTTCTTTTTCCAAAAATTGCTGTTCCTATCCGGACAAGGGTTGCCCCCTCCTCTATGGCAACCTCGAAATCACCCGTCATACCCATGGACAGTTCTTCCATTGATACATTTTCTACGGCCTCCTCCTTTATATGATCGCGCAAATTGCGAAGGGCTGAAAAATATGGGCGAACCTTTTCAGGGTTGTCAAAAAACGGGGGCATTGTCATAAGCCCTTTGACAGCCAGATTTTCAAGACCGCTTATTTCTTTTGTCAACTTCAACGCATCCTGTTTGTATACTCCTGATTTTGAAGATTCTTTGCCGATGTTTATCTGTATCAGAATCTGCTGAATTTTATTTATTTTTTTTGACTGTTTGTTTAATTCAAGCGCCAGTTTGAGGGAATCTACAGTATGAATGAGATCAAAGAGCCTTACGGCATACTTTGCCTTATTGGTTTGCAGGTGGCCGATAAAATGCCATGACACATTGTAAGATGACAGGGCGTTGAACTTTTCCCTGGCTTCCTGCATATAATTTTCGCCAAGGGTTGTAACTCCCGCGTTAATTGCCTCTCTTACTCTGTCAGTTGGCACGGTTTTGCTTACAGCCACAAGCCGGATGTTTTCGGGATCTCTGTTGCATGAAAGAGCAGCAGTTTTGATCCGATCCATTATATTTTCCAATCTTTTCTTCAAGACCCAACTTCCATTTTTACACACCCCGTCTGCTCCGCATCCACCCCTCTTGTTAGAGGGGATTTAGTCCGTTGTTTGTTGCTCATTCGCTTTTATGCTAAAGCAAAGCGACACCATCATTCAAAATTCGATGGTGGACGTTCTATGTTCGACGTTCATCTTTTAATCCGCTCTCCACTCTATCCTCTCACCTTCTGATCCACGGTTGCCGACACTCACAACCCCTTCCTTTATCAGGAACTCAATGACTTCGCAAACAGGTAGTCCCACGACATTTGTATAAGACCCGTTGATGCTTTTTACCAGAAAGGTGCCGAGCCCCTGAATGGCGTACGCTCCTGCCTTGTCAAAAGGTTCCTTTGTATGAATATACCACTCGATTTCCTCGTCAGCCAGATTTTTAAAAAGAACTTCGGTTTTTATTGTTTCTGAAAAGCTTTTATTCTTGGCTTCGCAGCATATGCAATAGCCTGTTAGCACCTGATGGACTTGACCGCCAAGGCATTTTAACATTGATTTTGCCTCTGCTTTTGAGCCGGGCTTGCCAAGGACGGTGTCGCCTATGAGTACAATTGTATCAGCTCCGATAACCCAGCTTTCAGGATACCTTTTTGACACATCATGAGCCTTTTTTTCAGCCAGAACCTTTACGTATGTTTCAGGCAGAGACAAAGATACAGCCTTTTCGTCAAAATCGCTCGGGATAACAGAAAAGCAAAGCCCTGCCTGTTCTAAAAGATATCGGCGTCGCGGAGATTTGGATGCCAGAATTAATATTGGGCCATCGCATGATTTTTGCATTGCAACAAATTATCAGATGATATATTGTTTTACAAGTAGTGATTAGGGATTAGAGGATTTTATAAATGGATACAATATCTGTAAGAGACAAATATGGACTGGAGCTGATGCCTATTGCTATAGGGGAAAAAAGGCTTAAGCTTTACGGGGTTAAAATAAACGACTCCTTTGTTGACAATCTTTTGCAGTACGGAGAGGAAGGAACCAATAGTTTTCCTTTCTGGGTTAAAATCTGGGAAGCTTCAGTAGTGTTGGCCGATCATTTAATTCAAATCGGCATTCAAAAGGATCAGAAAATACTTGAAGTCGGCGCTGGAATGGGGATCGCTGGTCTCTTTCTAAGCGCCTTTGGATATGACGTAACAATCACCGACTATGATGAGGATGCTCTGGAATTGTTACAGATTAATGCAAAACAAAATAACTTAAACAACGTATCTGTAGTGAAGCTGGATTGGAACGATCCTGATATAAAAGGAAAATATGATATTATCTGCGGGGCTGAACTGATTTATAAAGAGGTAGATATAGCGCCGGTTATCAATCTTATCCAAAGATATATTCGACCCAAAGGGGTTGTATTTTTAGCTCATGACTTAGAGCGCAAAAGTATGATAAAGTTTATTGAGATGATTTCAAGCAGCTTTGAGATTAAAAATATCGTAAAAACATTGCGAGGAAAGGATGAACTTTATAAGGTTGCAATCCATACACTTACTCCTAAATAAACAGAACGTTGAAGTAAAGTTTTCCCCCTTGCAATTTTCGAAAAATTAAATTAATAAAAAAAACGAAGCTTTTTTGCCTGGGTGGCGGAATTGGTAGACGCAAGGGACTTAAAATCCCTCGGAGCTTAGTCTCTGTACGAGTTCAAGTCTCGTCCCGGGCACCATAAAATCAAGGGGTTAGGCAACATTGCTTAACCTCTTTTTTGTGCCCAAATCAACGATTGTGCCTGTTCGGGGATTTCTATTTACTTGACATATAATTGTTTTATCAGTAATTTTTTTCTTTAAGTGTAACAACCAGGCACAACGGCCTGTAAATAGTCGAGTAGTCGACCACTCGACCAGTTTCCCACTCGACCACTCGACCAATATTTTTCGGAGAAAATATGGATTATAAAGAAACGCTCAATCTTCCGGTTACAAAGTTTCCTATGAAGGCTAGCCTTGTTAAACGTGAGCCCGAGCAGTTAGCGGCATGGGAAGAAAGCTGTTTATACGATAAGATCAGGGCTGAGTCCAAAGGCCGTAAAGCCTTTATTCTACACGACGGTCCTCCATATGCCAACGGCAATATTCATATAGGCACGGCTCTGAATAAGATTTTAAAAGATATTATAATACGATCAAAGCAGATGTCCGGTTTTAACGCTGTATATGTGCCTGGCTGGGATTGCCACGGACTTCCTATTGAGCATAATGTTGACAAAGAGGTCGGCTTAAAGAAAAAGGATATTTCCCATGGCGAGTTCCGAAAGCTGTGCCGGTCATATGCTCAAAAATATATTGATATTCAGCGGGAAGAGTTCAAACGGCTCGGAGTCATGGGCGAGTGGGAAAACCCTTATTTGACAATGGACTATGAATATGAAGCCGTAATAGCGCGGGAATGCGGGAAGTTCGCACTTAAAGGCGGCCTTTTCAGGAGCAAAA
The DNA here is from genome assembly GCA_028571455.1 of Desulfobacteraceae bacterium. Taxonomy (GTDB): domain Bacteria; phylum Desulfobacterota; class Desulfobacteria; order Desulfobacterales; family ETH-SRB1; genus Desulfaltia. The sequence goes on from JAPVVG010000155.1 coordinate 9,502, forward strand.
AGCCTATCTACTGGTGCTGCAGTTGTAAGACAGCGCTTGCCGAGGCTGAAATAGAATATAAGGATGAATCGTCGCCGTCGATCGTCGTCAAATTTCCGTTAAAGGATAATCTTGGTCTGGAAATTCCGGTTTTGGCCGGCAAAAAGGTTTTTGTCATTATATGGACAACGACCCCCTGGACTATTCCGGCAAACCTGGCAGTGGCTCTGCATCCTGATTTTGTTTACGCTGCTGTTGACACAGGAAAGGGGGAAGTATTTATCCTGGCCAGAGACCTTGTCGAAGGTTGCATGAAAAGTTTTGGTTTGTCTGACTTTTCTATTATTGCTGAAATTAAGGCAGAGAAGCTTGAGCGCAAGAAATGTTTTCATCCTTTCTATAACCGTGAATCTCTGATTATTCTTGGCTCTCATGTGACGCTGGATGCCGGTACAGGCTGCGTTCATACTGCTCCAGGTCATGGCCAGGAAGATTATGAGGCAGGTCTTTCATATGGGTTGGATGTCTATTCTCCGGTAGATGACAGGGGTTGTTTTACTGATGAGGTCGAGTTTTTCAATGGCCAATTCGTATTTAAAGCCGACAGAGAAATCGTTGCCAGGCTCAGGGAGACCGGAGCTTTAATTAAGGAGGAAACAATAAAGCATTCTTATCCGCATTGCTGGCGCTGCAAAAAACCTGTTATTTTTCGCGCCACGCCCCAGTGGTTTATTCCTATGGACAGTACAGGCCTGAGAAAAAAGGCGCTTGAGGAAATTGACAGGGTAAACTGGATACCGCGCTGGGGCAGAGACAGGATCTACGGCATGATCGAGAATCGGCCGGACTGGTGTGTCTCAAGGCAGCGAGCATGGGGCGTTCCCATAGCGATATTATACTGTGATAAATGCGGGGAAATATACATCAACCAGGAAGTAATCGATCATGTGTATGCGCTGTTTAAAGAGCACGGCGCGGATATATGGTTTAAAAAAGATGCAAAGGATCTTTTGCCGCAAAATGCCGTGTGCAGCAAATGCGGAAATAATACCTTTATAAAAGAGACCGACATACTGGATGTATGGTTTGATTCAGGGGTCAGTCATGCCGCGGTTCTTGAACAGCGTTCTGATTTAAAATGGCCTGCCGATCTTTATCTCGAAGGAAGCGATCAGCATAGAGGATGGTTTCACAGCTCTCTGTTGACGGCTGTCGGGACAAGAGGGGCTGCGCCGTATAAATCTGTATTGACTCATGGATTTGTCGTTGATGCAAAAGGGAAAAAAATGTCCAAGTCTATCGGAAATGTTATAGCTCCAGAGAAAATTATCAACCAGTACGGAGCGGAAATTCTCCGTCTCTGGGTCTCTGCATCCGACTACAAAGATGATATACGCATTTCCGAAAGTATTTTAAAACAATTAAGTGACGCATACAAGAAGATCAGGAACACCTGCAAGTTTATGCTCAGTAATTTATACGATTTTGATCCTGAAAATGATGCTGTTTCCTATGAATTAATGCCGGAAATCGACAGATATGCCCTGCACAGGCTTCAGGAATTAATCGAGCAAACACTGAAAGCCTATGAAAACTTTGAATTTCATGTTATCTACCACAGGCTTTATAATTATTGCACTCTCGATCTTTCAGCCTTTTATCTTGATATTTTAAAGGACAGGCTATACACATTTCCGCCCGAATCCGCGCAAAGAAGAAGCGCCCAGACCGTCGTCCATATTATAATTGATTCTATTGCAAGGCTTATGGCCCCTATTATTTCATTTACAGCAGAAGAAATATGGCAATATATGCCTGGCATGAAGGGAAAGGAGACAAGTATCCATCTATCACCACTTCCTGTTGTAAACAATGCATGGAAGGATGAAGGCCTGGCGGAAAACTGGGGGCGATTGCTTGATGTGCGTGGGCATATAACAAAATCCCTTGAGGAGGCCAGGGCAAAAAAACTTATAGGGCATTCCTTAGATGCCTCGGTTACTATATTTGCAGGTAAAGATTTGTATGACGCCCTTTACCCTTATGCAAAGGAGTTAAGTTCAATGTTTATCGTGTCCCAGGCATTTCTGGCTAAAAAGGATAACATGAAAGGAGACATAGAGGGTGATGATATCGCAAACCTGAGAGTCCTTGTTGAATCTGCGGTGGGCGATAAGTGTGAACGCTGCTGGATGCATGATCCTTCTGTCGGAACAGGTACCGAGCATCCAACTATCTGCAACCGGTGCAGGGAAAACATAAAAGGACTAAAATATTGGTAACACCTAACATGAGCGATTAGCCATTAGCTTTTTCACAAATCTTCTTTCATAAGAGCCAAGGGCTAATTGCTAACAGCTAATCGCTTAATGTAGGTTAAACAATGTGGAAGATAAAACAAAATATATAAAATTTGTCGTGATTGCCGGTATGGTTGTGATTCTGGATCAGATATCAAAGGCCGTAATACTGCATACAATACCGCTTTATCACTCCATAAAGGTTATACCGGGATTTTTCAGCCTCACTCATATTCAAAACGCAGGCGGCGCTTTCGGGCTTTTGGCAAACCAGAGCTCCGATGTGCGATATATATTTTTTATTATTGTTTCATCCCTTGCTATATGTTTAATCTTTCTATTGTATAAAAATACTCCAAAGACACATTCATTGCTTGCCGCAGGCTTTGCACTGATACTTGGAGGCGCGGCAGGCAACCTGATCGACAGGATACGCTTTGGCAAGGTTGTTGATTTTCTGGACTTCTACACAGGAAATCTGCACTGGCCTGCTTTTAATATCGCAGACAGTGCAATCACCATCGGAATAGCTATTTTCATATTTCATATTCTCTTTAAAAAAATGCCGGAATAAATAATGCATCCAGTGCTTTTAAAATTAGGTCCCCTTTCCATCCATACTTACGGATTTTTTATTGCCATGGGTTTTATCGCGGGAATTTTGCTTGCAAAAAGGGAGGCCAGGAGACTGGGGGAGGATCCTGAAAGAATAATGGATCTTTCCTTTTACCTTTTGATTGCCGCCATTGTTGGTTCACGCATGCTTTATATTTTTATCAACCCGGAGATATTTGTTTCAGATATTCTGGAAACCTTTAGAATATGGAACGGAGGGCTTGTTTTTTACGGGGGTTTTATCGCAGCGCTGATTATCGGCCTTATCTACCTGAAGATAAAGAAAATGCCCCTGTGGAGAACAACGGATATAGCTGCTCTTTCATTAGCCTTAGGTCAATTTTTCGGCAGGCTGGGCTGTTTTTCCGCTGGATGCTGTTATGGCAAGGCCTGTGATCTTCCCTGGGCTGTAACATTCACAAATCCTGACACACTGGCGCCGATCGGCATACCTCTTCATCCCACCCAGCTTTATCAGGCCCTTGGTAATCTATCCATATTTGCATTTTTGTGGTTTTTCCGTACCCGTAAGAAGTTTGACGGCCAGTTATTCTGGATGTATGTTTTACTTTATGCAATCATCCGTTTCTTTATAGAGATATTCCGCGGCGATTTCAGGGGAGAACCTATTTTCGGAGTTTTGTCTGTTGCCCAGGCAATCGGAATAATAATGGTGCCTGCTGCAGTTATCATGATGACAATTCTGAGAAAGAAGGGCTGACAACTGCGATGAATATCATGGATAAAAAAATCCTTGCGAGTATTGAAATTAGACAAGGAGATATTACACAGATTGAAGTGGATGTCATTGTTAACGCTGCAAACAGCTCGCTTCTCGGCGGCGGCGGTGTGGACGGTGCAATTCACAGAGCAGCCGGTCCTGAGCTTCTAACTGAGTGCCGTTCCATAGGCGGATGTCATACAGGTGAAGCAAGGATAACCCGCGGCTACAAACTGCCTGCCAGGTATGTGATTCACACGGTTGGACCGGTCTATAGCGGCAAGCCACATGACAGCCAGCTATTAACCCGGTGCTATCTTAACAGTCTTAAACTCGCATCCGATTACAATCTGGCGTCTATTGCCTTTCCAGCCATTAGCTGCGGTGTATATAGATATCCAATAAATGATGCCTGTAAAATCGCAATAGATACCACCTGTAATTTTCTGAAAGCCGGCAGATCTTTAAAAAAAGTTATATTCATACTCTTTTCATCCAAAAATTATAAAACCTATATGGATTATCTTAAATCAATTTAATATCTGCCGGATTCGTAGAAACGTCCATCATCCTAATAAAATAATAAACACCGCCCCCGCAAACATCAATAAAGCCCCTAACATCCTGGTACCAATATTGGATTCTTTGAATAATATCCAGCCATACACCACACTAAAAAGAATACTCATACGCTTTACAGCAATCATATAGATTGCCTTGACCATACTGATGGCAAAGCAATGAAATAATACATGCAGAAAGAGCATCAAACCTACACTCATCCCCTTGCCAGGCCTTTTAAGAATAGCTCTCCACTCAATCTTTTCAAGGAAGGGAAATAAGATCAAAATTGTTATATCAAGAGTTGTTAGGTAAAAGAAACCAAAAAAAAGCGGAGAAGAGTGCTGGATCGCCTTTTTACCCAAAACTGCTAAAATAGAATATATAAATGCAACGACCAGCATCAATAAAGAACCGGGTTCCTTTAAAATAGCCTTAAACGGAGAAAGATATCCATATCTTATCCGGGTTACATTCAATATATAACTGCCTGCCACAACAAAGCCTATGCCAACAACTCCCCAACCGCTCGGAACCTCATCAAGAACAATTAAACCTGTTAATATCATAAAAACAGGAGTAAATGATAAAAACGGAATTGAAAGAGAAAGAGGAGAAAGCTTTATAGCCTTCATGTAGAGATAGAAAGCAAAAGTATCCAAAGGAATCAAGACGCATACAATCCACCAGAACACCGTGTCCAGTTCGGGAATGGGGATAAAGAAAATATATATAATTAAGAATGGAAGACTATACAGAGAAGAGGCAACCGCCATATCATAAGGCGAAAATCGGCCGAAAAACTTCTTTGTCAGGGCGTCTCCAGTGGCTACACAAAGAGCGGTTGCAATAGCAAGGATGAACCAAAGCAAGTTAACTACCTCGGAAAAAAATTACATACATACCTTAATCAATTTTCTTCCCGATTCTGTATGCGTCAACAACCCCAATGATCCAGCAGAGAATTACCAACAACAAGACAAGATTGAATGTGAGGCTCACAGAAGTGGTGGATGCCTGGGTGGCTGCGTTCGAGATGGTGCTCATACTGATTGCCCCACCCTCCAACTCAATCTTCTCCAGGATGGCAAGGGCGTGTTGTACTGCTTTTACTACAACTATGGACAGGCTGACCAAAACCGTGAGCATTATGACAGCACCCCGTTTATAGTGTTTTAGAACGATCTGACCAAGACCTGGAAATATCAAACCTGACAAAAGGGCTCCCTTTAATGAATTATTCATTGTACCTTTCTCTCATTACTCTGTCTCGAAAATATGGGACAGCAATAGTGTCGTGTCTTGGAACAGCGATAGCCTCAATCACTTCGACTTGTAATTTCAATTAGATGGTATCCAAACTGGGTCTGAACCGGCCCATGAACCTTTCCTATTTCTTGACTGAATACGACGTTATCAAATTCTGGAACCATTTGGCCGGGCGAAAACTCACCTAAATCACCCCCGCCTCGCTGTCCAGAAGGACATTTAGAATGCTGCCTGGCCATTTCAACGAAATCAGATCCTTCTTCAATTTGTTTTTTGATTTCTTCACATTTTTCCTGTGTATCAACCAGGATATGACGAGCTGTAGCTGTTGTCATGATTTCCTCCTATTTTATCGAAATATTTTTTAGCAAAACGCCGAGTTGAGCTGCAAAATTTCTTGTATAACGGGTACGAAGTGACTGGTTAAGCAAGCAATTTTGTCAGATCCTTATTCGTTAGCGCCGCCTGCGGCGGCGTGGACAAATCGGGAGAGCACAGCTCAACTCGGCATTCGCTCCGCCGCAGGCGGGGCGAACCATTAAGTGTAAAGATTAAATTCAATGATATTAGCTATTATTGGATTAAATTTTGATTTGTTTTGTATGGTAACATATCATAATTATTTATGAAAAAGCAAGATAATCACAAAAAACCACTAAAACTCATGGATCAGGTGCGCGATGTCATGCGTTTGAACCGCAACAGAGAGCGCATTCCCTATATCTTGTCGAAGCGTATATGGGGCTTTATAGGGAGTTTCAATTAGAACTGGTCAAAACAATACACGAACGGAATTTAAAAATACGATATAATGTATAAAGGAGTATAGGGGGCCTATATTTGTTGTTCTTGAGAAAAAAATCAGGATGATGTAAGCTGTCAAAATGATCTACATTACACCTGATATTAAAATAAGCGAAAATGAAATTAAGTTCAGGTTTATAAGGGCATCGGGTCCTGGAGGCCAGAATGTTAATAAGGTTTCCACGGCTGTTCAGCTTCGCTTTGATGTAAAAAACTCCCCTTCTCTTCCAGATCAGGTTCGTTATCGCTTGATTCGGCTTGGGGGCAGAAGAATTACAGAACACGGGATTCTCATTATCGAGGCCAGGCGGTTTCGAACACAGGAACGCAACCGGCAGGATGCAATTGACCGTTTGGTTAAATTAATTCAAAAAGCCTCTGAAAAACCTAAAGCCCGCATTAAAACCAGACCGAGCCTGGCATCAAAGGAACGCCTGTTGGCAGCTAAAAAGCGGAGAAGTAGAATAAAACGGATGAGACGGCTGGTTTCAATTTCCGAGGATTAGCACCCAGGATATTCAAGCCATTGCTTCCAGGACAGTTAGCTGTTTTTCAAATTCAGACCGCTTTTTCTCCAGCGTAATTATCAGGGATTCAAGTTCATCGTACAGGCTGTCGACAGCGGCCTGCCGGATGTTAAGCTGTCTGGAAAGATCGGCGATTCTTGAGCCGTTACCGCGCAGGGAAGCCGAGACCAAGTCTTTATTGATCTGTGCGATTTCACTTTCGCTGCGTTCTATTTCTTCTTCCAGCCGCGACATGCGCTCTTCCATGGGTTTCAATATGCTTCCCTTTTCGATGATGATTTCAGACCGCTTTTTACGCATGTCTTTCCGGTTCTGCCTGCCTGCCCTGTGTTCAACTGAATTTTCGATCCGGTCCGGTTTTCCCGTGCGATCTTCATCTTCCCACCCGCTTTTTTCCAGAAACTGCTGATACCCCCCGTGAAAAACCTCCAGGTAGTCGTTTCTGAAGACGATGAGATTTTTGGCGAGGGCGTGGAGAAACATTTCATTATGGGTCACCATAATGACCGTGCCGTTGAAATTGTCGATGGCCGCAAGCAGAGCCTCGCATGCATCCATGTCCAGATGGTTGGTGGGCTCATCCAGAAGCAGCAGGTTGACCGGCGTTACCACGAGCTTGCCTAACATCACCCGGCTTTTTTCACCACCGGAAAGTATGCTGATTTTTTTAAGCGCATCGTCACCGGAAAACATCATGGCCCCGCAAATGTTTCTGGCTGTCTGACGATCCACATCCTGGTGGGAATAAAGGATTTCTTCTTCCACCGTGCGGGTGTCCACCAGACTTTTGATGTAGGTTTGCTCGAAAACACCCCGGGTTGTGTTCGGATTGTAAACGATTTTTCCAGACTGCGGCGCGAGA